>JAPSIU010000129.1 GCA_031178565.1 Leucobacter sp.
GTGGGCGCCGATCCCGCCGGCCACGGGATCTCCTCGGGACCGGGAACGGATGCGGGGCATACCGCTCCGACCGGCCTCGGTGCGATCCGGGGAAGCGTCCAGGTGGTCATCACCGACGAGGCGCTCATCGCCCGGGGACCGGTCGCAGGCGCCTCGGTGCCGTCGCCCTTCGAAGCTCGGCTCTCCGGGGATCCGCCCTCAGAGGATCCGACCTCCGGGGATCCGCTCTTCATGGTCGCTCCACCACCGCCCCACCTCGAGGGTTACGGGCCGATCGATACGGGGACCGCGCGGGAGCTCGCGGCTCGCGCCGCCGGCTGGGACGCGGTGCGCGGCAATGCCGGCGCCGGTGAGGTGCTGAGCGTCGATCGCTACCGCCCGTCCGCGTCGATGCGCCGTTTCCTGGGCGCCCGCGATGTTCACTGCAGGTTCCCGGGATGCCGCGTGCCCTACGGACGCTGCGACATCGACCACACGATCGACGCCGCCCTCGGCGGCCCGACGGCGACCGACAACCTGGCCGGCGTCTGCCGCGGACACCACACCCTGAAGCATCACACGGGCTGGAGAGTCAGACAGGAATCCGGCGGAGAGCTCATCTGGATCAGCCCGACCGGCCGCACCCACCGCGACCGTCCGCCCAGCAGGGTCAGATTCCGGCCGGCTCTCGAAGCCTCATGGCGGGCACCCGAGCCCGCGACGGATGCCCGCCCCGAGCAGGCCCCCGAAAACATGCCGTTCTAGGGGCGGTCGCCGTCGCCCGGCGGCGTGCCGTCTCCCCGAGCGCCCCGCTCCGGGTTCTCAGGGGCCGGATCATCGAGATCGCGGTCGCCGAGGTCGCGAGCATCGAGGTCGGGGAGTGCGATGGGAAGTGTGATCGTGCCGGTGTGCAGCGCCTCGTCGATGACCGCCTCGACCTGTCGCTGCCGGCGCAGGCGGATCCGGCTCAGAGCCCGCTGCTCGGGGAGGCTCCAGCCGAAACGCACCGCGAGGAGCCGCAGCACCGCCGTGACGATCACGCAGACCACTCCGGCCGCGACGACGGGCACCCCGAACGCGAGCAGCACCACCAGCACCGCGACCCCCGCGAGGCTCGCAACCGCGTACAGCGAACCGACGTGCATGAGCGCGATGGGAATGTTGAGCATCAGGTCGCGCAGCACGCCGCCGCCCACCGCGGACACCGTGCCGATGAAGAGCGCGGGCGCTACGGGGAGCCCGAGCGCGAGGGCCTTCGTCGTGCCGATCGCACCGAACATACCGATGCTCAGCGCGTCGAGCACGGTGATGACGGGGTCGACCTTCTGCAGCAGACGGGGCAGCAGCATGCCGATGAACGCGGCGCCCGTCGCGACGATCAGGTACAGGTTCTCGGAGAACGCGGCCGGCGTGACACCCAGCAGGATGTCGCGCAGGAACCCGCCGCCGATCCCGGACGCGATCCCGATGATGGCCACACCGAGCAGGTCGATCCGCTTGAACCCCGCCGCGAACAGCGCGCCCTGCAGGCTGCCCACTCCGACGGCGATCAGGTCGGCGGGAAGCGGGGTCCGGAAGGTCTCGTCGAGCACCCTCCCATTGTCCCACCGCCGGAAGCCTCGGCCTTTCCGGTGTGCGGGACGCCGCGGCAGGAGGGCACCGTGGGAGGGAAGCACGACACGAGAAAAGCGCTGCGGAACAGGGGAACCGCGGGGGATGCGGGATACTGGAGTCGTGCCCCTCTATCGCGAAGAAGGCGTCGTGCTGCGCACCCACAAGCTCGGCGAGGCCGACCGGATCGTGACCCTGCTGACCCGCGGTCGCGGTCTCCTTCGCGCGGTGGCGAAGGGTGTGCGGCGCACCTCCTCCAAGTTCGGGGCGCGCCTCGAACCGTTCATGGTCGCGGATCTCCAGTGCTTCGAAGGCCGGTCGCTCGACACGATCACGCAGGCGGAGACGCTCGGCGCCTACGGCCCCCCGATCAGCGCGGACTACGATCGCTACCGCGCGGGGAGCGTCATGGTCGAGACCGCCGAGCGGCTCGCGGAGGGCGGGCCCTCGCACGAGCAGTACGCGCTGCTCCTCGGAGCGCTCCGCACGCTCGCCGCCGGGCGGATCCCGCCCGAGCTCGTTCGCGACGGCTACCTGCTGCGCACCATGGGGATCGCGGGCTGGACCCCCGGCTTCGACGCCTGCGTGCGCTGCGGAGCGCCGGGTCCCCACACGGTGGTGGTGATCCAGCTCGGCGGCGTCGTGTGCGAGAACTGCCGCACGCCGGGCGCTCCTCGCCTCGACCCCGGAAGCATCGCGCTGCTCTCGGCGCTGCTCTCGGGGGACTGGGACACGGCGCTCGCCTCCTCCGAGCGGGAGCGGGGGCAGGCCGCGGGGATCGCCGCCGCCCACGTCCAGTGGCACCTCGAGCGCGGGATCCGATCCTTCACCGCGCCCCGGCAATAGACTTTCCCCCATGCACACCGCGCCCGCCACGCTGGTTCCCGTCGACTGGACCGGGGAGCAGCCGCCCCGCTTCGCCGGCCCGGCGCCCAAGCACGTCGCCATCGTCATGGACGGGAACGGCCGCTGGGCGAACCGACGCGGGCTTCCGCGGGTCGAGGGGCACCGGCAGGGGGAGCAGGCGCTGCTCGACGTGGTCGCCGGAGCCGTTCAGGCCGGCGTCACCCACCTCAGCGTCTACGCCTTCTCCACGGAGAACTGGCGTCGCTCGCCCGACGAGGTCCGCTTCCTCATGGGCTTCAACCGGGACGTGCTGCGCCGCCGCCGCGCCCAGCTCGACTCCTGGAACGTGCGCATGCGATGGGCTGGTCGGCGGCCGCGGCTGTGGGGATCGGTCATCAGCGAGCTGCGAGCCGCCGAGCGCGCGACGGCCGGCAACACGGGGCTCACCCTGACCATGTGCGTCAACTACGGCGGGCGCAACGAACTCACCGACGCCGTGCGCGGCATCGCGGAGGAGGTGCGCGCCGGGCGCCTCTCCCCGAAGGGCATCACCGAGCGCACCATCGAGCGCCACCTCTACGTGCCCGAGCTGCCCGACGTCGACCTCTTCCTCCGCAGTTCGGGCGAGCAGCGCACGAGCAACTTCATGCTGTGGCAATCGGCCTACGCCGAGATGGTCTTCCTCGACACCCTCTGGCCCGATTTCGGGAGGCAGGAGCTGTGGCGAGCGATCCAGATCTATCAGGACCGGGATCGGCGGTTCGGGGGCGCGGTCGACGCACCCGCTCCCGGTTCGCGCCCGTGAGAGAATGGAAAGGATGACTTCCCAGACCCTCACCGCTCAGAAGCTGCGCATCGGGCCCCTCGCGCTCGACGTGCCGGTCGTGCTCGCGCCCATGGCCGGGATCACGAACACGGCGTTCAGGCGCCTGTGCCGCGAGTACGGCGCGGGCCTCTACGTGAGCGAGATGATCACGAGCCGAGCGCTCGTGGAGCGCACCCCCGCGTCGCTCCGCCTCATCAAGCATCACGAGAGCGAGACGCCCCGCTCGATCCAGCTCTACGGCGTCGATCCGAAGACCGTCTCCGAAGCGGTCCGCTTCCTCGTCGACCAGGATCTCGCCGACCACATCGACCTCAACTTCGGCTGCCCCGTGCCCAAGGTCACGCGCAGGGGGGGCGGGTCCGCGCTGCCCTGGAAGACGGACCTCTTCCGCGCGATCGTGGAGGGGGCGGTGCGGGCGGCCGGCGATATCCCGCTCACGATCAAGATGCGCAAGGGCATCGACTCGGACCACCTCACCTATCTCGATGCCGCGCGCGCCGCGGAGGGCGCGGGAGTCGCGGCGATCGCGCTGCACGGCCGCACCGCGAACCAGTTCTACTCGGGCGAGGCCGACTGGTCCTCGATCGCGACCCTCAAAGAGACCGTCACGAGCGTGCCGGTCCTCGGCAACGGCGACATCTGGTCGGCGGACGACGCGATCCGCATGGTGCGCGAGACCGGCTGCGACGGCGTCGTCGTCGGCCGCGGCTGCCTCGGACGGCCGTGGCTGTTCGGCGACCTCGCAGCCGCCTTCCGCGCGGAGAACGGCGAGATCGGCTGGGACGAGGCGCGACGGGCGACCGCGAAGCCCCCGCTCGGCTTCGTCATGTCCGCCATGCGGCGCCACGCCGAGCTGCTCGTCGAGTTCTTCGACGGCGATGAGAACCACGCCTGCCGCGACATCCGCAAGCACGTCGCCTGGTACTACAAGGGCTACGGCGTCGGCGGCGACACCCGGCGCGCCCTCGCGGCGGTCGAGTCCCTCGCGCACATGGACGAGATCTTCGCGACCATGGATCCATCGATGCCGTACCCGGGCGAGGGCGCCGAAGGCCCGCGCGGCCGGGCGGGAAGCCCGAAGCGCACCGTGCTGCCCGCCGGCTGGCTCGACAGCCGCGAGAGCGGGAGCATCGACTACGCCGAACTGGCCGAAGCCGAGCGGGACGACAGTGGGGGATAGCCGGCACGCCGCGCTGCCGGAGGGCTACCTCCCCGAGGACGCCGAGCGCTTCATGCCCGAGCGGCACGCCGGCGCGCGCAGCGATTTCGCGCGGGATCGCGGCCGCGTGCTGCACTCGAGCGGCTGGCGCAGGCTCGCCGCGAAGACGCAGGTGCTCAGTCCCACCGCCGGGATCGACTTCGCCCGGAACCGGCTGACCCACTCGCTCGAGGTGGCGCAGATCGGCCGCGAGCTCGCGGTCGCCCTCGGGCTCGCGCAGGACGTCGTCGACACGGCGTGCCTCGCGCACGACCTCGGCCACCCTCCGTTCGGCCACAACGGCGAGAAGGCGCTCAACGAGTGGGCGGCCGATGCCGGCGGTTTCGAGGGGAACGCGCAGACGCTGCGGGTGCTCACCCGGCTCGAGCCCAAGCAGTTCACCCCGGAGGGCACGAGCGTGGGGCTCAACCTCACGCGCGCGACGCTCGACGCGAGCTGCAAGTATCCGTGGAGCCTCGCCGAGGCCGCACCGGGGAGCGCGAAGTTCGGCTACTTCGCCGACGACGCGCCCGTGTTCGAGTGGCTGCGCGCCGGAGCCCCGGCGCGGACCAAGTGCGCGGAGGCCCAGGCGATGGATCTCTCGGACGACATCGCGTACTCCGTGCACGACTTCGAGGACGCGGTCGTCAGCGACTACATCGATCCCGAGATCCTCACGGCCCGCTCCGGTCACGACTCCCTCATCCGCGCCGTCTCCGAGTGGGCGGGCGGGTCCTTCTCCTCCGACGAGCTCGGGGCCGCCTACGACCGGATCGCCGAGACTCCGACGTGGCTGACGCGCTGGAACGGAACGCGACAGCATCAGGCCCAGCTGAAGAACTTCACGAGCGACATGATCGGCCGCTTCGCGCGCGCCGCGATCCAGGCGACCCTCGAGGCCGCCGACGGCGCGCCGCTCGCGCGATACGGCGCCGAGATCGTCGTGCCCCGACAGGTGCGCGCCGAGATCGCGGTGCTGAAGGGGATCGTCGCGGCCTTCGTCATGGAGAGCGGCCGCAGGCAGCCGACCTACCGGCGCCAGCGAGAACTCCTCGCCGACCTGCTCGACACGCTGTGGGATGCGGGGGACTCTGAGCTCGAGCCGGCATTCGCCGCCGACTACCGCGCGGCGGAGGACGAGGCCGGCGCCCGCCGCGCGGTCGTGGATCAGGTCGCCTCTCTCACCGACCAGTCCGCCATCGCCTGGCACAAGCGGCTGTGCGATGTGCCGCTGGTCTAGACTCACTAGCTATGGCAGGCCGGATCCGCGCGAGCGACATCGAGGAGGTGAAGCGCCGCACGAATCTGGCCGATCTCGTCGGGGACTACGTCACCCTCAAGAACGCGGGCATCGACTCGAAGAAGGGGCTCTGCCCGTTCCACGATGAGCGGAGCCCCAGCTTCCACGTGCGCCCCGCGCTCGGCTACTACCACTGCTTCGGATGCGGGGAGTCGGGCGACGCATTCACGTTCCTGCAGCGGATGGACCATCTCACCTTCACGGAGGCGGTCGAGCGCCTCGCGGCGCGGATCCACTACGGTCTCACGTACGAGGAGGGCGATTTTCGTCGCGAGGAGGGACCGAATCGCGCCCGGCTGCTCGCGGCGAACCAGGCCGCGGCCGGCTACTACGTCTCGCAGCTGGCGAGCGACGAAGGTGCCGTCGGCCGGGAGTTCCTCTCGCAGCGCGGCTTCGATCCCGCGGCCTGCGAGCGCTTCGGCGTCGGCTACGCGCCGCGCGGCTGGGACTCCCTGACGAAGCATCTCACGGGGCAGGGCTTCACCCGGGAGGAGCTCGCGCAGTCCGGCCTCGTCTCGGAGGGGCAGCGCGGCGTCTACGACCGCTTCCGGGGACGCCTGGTGTGGCCGATCCGCGACACGAGCGGGCAGACCCTCGGATTCGGCGCTCGCAAGCTCTACGAGGACGACAACGGGCCGAAGTATCTCAACACGCCGGAGTCTCCCGTCTACCACAAGTCGCAGGTGCTGTACGGGCTCGACCTCGCCAAACGCGCGATCTCACGGGGGAAGCGCGCCGTCGTCGTCGAGGGCTACACCGACGTCATGGCGTGCCACCTCGCCGGCGTCGAGACCGCCGTGGCGACCTGCGGCACCGCATTCGGCAAGGATCACATCGCGGTGCTCCGGCGGATGATGGGGGACGACTCGGCGGCCGAGGTCATCTTCACCTTCGACCCCGACGAGGCCGGGCAGAAGGCCGCTCTCAGGGCGTTCAGCGAGGAGCGGCGCTTCACCGCGCAGACCTTCGTCGCGGTCGCGCCGGACGGCCTCGATCCGTGCGACCTCCGGCTGCACCGCGGCGACGAGACCGTTCGGGAGCTGTTCACCCGCAAGGTGCCGCTCTTCGAGTTCGCGCTGCGTCAGGCCGTCGCGCGCTTCGATCTCAACAGCGTGGAGGGACGGGTCTCGGCGCTCCGCGCGGCTGCGCCCATCATCGCCGAGATCAAGGATCCCTCGTTGCGCCCCGGCTACACCAGAGAACTCGCCCGCATGCTGGGGGTCGAGTTGGGGGAGGTGCAGCACGCCGTCCGATCCGCGGAGCGCGCACCGCGCGGAGGCCCCCCGGGCCCGCAGCAGGCGGCACCCGGACGGCAGTCCGGTCAGGAGGGCTCGGCGGGTGGGATGCCGCAGCCGCCCGCACCGCACCGCGTCCAGCTCTCGTCCCTTCGGAATGCGCCGACCACCTGGCTCGAGCGCGATGCGCTGATGGCCATGCTCCAGCAGGGGGCCTCGATCGGGGGTGATCTCCTGCAGCAGGCGGTGACGGCGCAGGTGATGGAGCCGGAGCTGCGGATCGTGCGCGATGCGATCGGCGCGGCGCTTCCCGCGCTCGGCGCACCCGGCTGGCTCGACGCTGTGCTCGCCGCCGC
>JAPSIU010000130.1 GCA_031178565.1 Leucobacter sp.
GCGACTCCGCCGCCAGGCGCACCGCCTCCACGATATCGCCGATCGACGTCGCGGTCGGGAACGAGAGGTCGAGCGCGTACGGCGGGCTCCCGATCCCCCACGCCGCCGCGTGCAGGTGGGAGTCGTCGATCCCGGGCAGCACCGCCCGCCCCGCGAGCTCGATCACGCGGGTACCCGGCCCGATGCGTTCGGAGACCGACTCGGAGTCTCCGACGGCGAGGACCCGGCCGTCCGCGATCGCGATCGCCTGCGCGACAGCGAACTCAGCATTGACCGTGTAGACCGGGCCGCCGCGCAGCACCGTGTCAGCCATCCTCGTTGTCATGCTCATCCCCTTCCATGGTTTTCGCCAGATCCCTCGCTCAACGGGCGTCCACGAAGATCGGCTGCAGGAACTCGGCGAGCTCCGTCCGCGCCGTCAGCGGGAGCACCGCGGCGACGTAGTGATCCGGGCGCACCACGACAACGGCGCCCCCGCGGTCGACGCCGCGCAGCTCGAAGATGTCGCGCTCCGGGATAGCGGCCCAGGTCTTCTCGTAGTTGACCAGCTGGAGCGGACCTCGACGGGGCAGGAACAGCTTCGGCACGCGTGTCAGGTCGATGTCGCGGTAGCCCTCCTGGTAGACCGCCTTCACGTCGAAGACGCCGTCGAGGTCGGCGGCCTCGGGCGTGAAGCGCCGGATCGGCGAGTCCTCGCTCGAGAGCATCCACTCCGCCCAGCGATCCAGGGCCGCAGCGCCAGCGTCGGCGAACGCGTAGATGCGGTACCGCCCGTCCGCGCGGTGATGGTGCCCGAGGTGCTCGAGCACGCCGTCGGCGACGCGCACCGTCTCCGCGGATCTGAAGCGCTTGCCGATCGGGAAGCCCGGTGCGAGATGCTGATGCTCCCCCGCTCCCGTGAGGACCGAGGGTTGATACTGCGTCATGAAGCCCGCCGGGAACTCCGCCGTGGCGATGTAGAAGTCCTCCAGCTCGCGCGGCGACGCGAACTCCTCGGGCTTCTTCGCCATGAGCGTCGACCACTCCCTGTCGAAGTCGATCAGGTTCTGAGCGATGACCCTGCGCTCATCGGAGTAGGTCTGCAGCAGCGACTCGGGGCTGCGCCCTGAAAGCACGTAGCCGAGCTTCCAGGCGAGATTCCAACCGTCCTGCAGCGAGACGTTCATGCCCTGGCCCGCCTTGGCGCTGTGCGTGTGGCAGGCATCGCCGGCCAGGAACACTCGCGGAGCCCGGTGGCCGCCCGCATGCGCGTCCGCGTCGTCGAAGCGGTCGGTCAGCCGGTGCGCCACCTCGTAGACGCTCCACCAGGAGACGTCCTTCACATCGAGCGTGTACGGGTGCAGGATCGCGTTCGCCCGAGCGGCGATCTGCTCGACGGTGGTCTGCCGCACGGCTCCCCGGTCGTCCTCGCCCACCTCGCCGAGATCGACGTACCAGCGCACGAGATAGTTGCCCTCGCGCGGGATCACCAGGATGTTGCCGCCGTCGCCCGACTGGATGATGCTCTTGCGGCGGACGTCGGGGAAGTCGGTGACGGCGAGCGCATCCATCACTCCCCAGGCGTGCATGGCCTGGTCTCCGGTGAGCCTGCCCCCGATCGAGGCGCGCACGCGGCTCCGAGCGCCGTCGGCGCCCACGACGTACTTCGCGCGCACGACGCGCGTGCCGCCCTCCTCGGAGCCCGCGGTGCGGCGCAGGGTCACCGCGACGGGATGCGTTCCTTCGCCGACCTCGAGCCCCTCGAACTCGTAGCCGTAGTCCACCTCGCCCCGTGCCGGCGAGCGCCGGGCGAACTCGGCGAGGTAGTCGGCGACCCGCGTCTGATTGACGATCAGCTGCGGGAACTCGCTGATACCGATCAGCGTGTCGGGAGTCGTCGAACTGCGATGGATGTTGCGCGGGTTCTCGGGATCCGGCGTCCAGAACTCCGTGTCGACGAGCTGGTACGCCTCCTGCACGATCTGCTCGGCGAAGCCGAAGGCCTGGAAGGTCTCCACGCTGCGCGCCTGGATCCCATCGGCCTGACCGACCTCCAGACGCCCGGCCCGCCGCTCGACGACCCGCGTCACGACGTCGGGGAACTGCGCGAGCTGCGCCGCGGTGATGATACCGGCCGGACCGGATCCGACGATCAGCACGTCGACCTCGTCCGGCAGCTCATCCGGACGGTTCAGTCCGACGCCGGCGGCCGGCTCGATGCGCGGGTCGCCCCTGGTGTATCCGTGGTGGTGGAACTCCATCGTTCCCTCCCCTTCTATTTCGCCCGCTACATGCCCGCGTGCTCGAAGGAGATCGTGGGGAGATCCACGACGTGCGCGCCGCCGTCGACGAGCAGCACCGCGCCCGTCATGTACGACGACTCATCGGACCCGAGGAAGCGCACGACCGAGGCGATCTCGGCGGGCTCTCCCACGCGCTTCAGCGGAACGTCGCGCGTGACTCGGCCGTATGCCTCCTCGCGGCTCGAGATCTCGGGGACGTGGGTCATGAACTCGTCCATCTCGGCGTCGGCCATGGGCGTGCGGGTCCAGCCCGGGCACACGGCATTCACGCGCACGCCCTGCTTGCCGTAGTCGCGGGCCATCGACCGGGTGAGACCGAGCAGGGCGTGCTTCGTCGCGGTGTAGCCGGCGACGTTGGGGCCGGCGAAGTGGCCGGCGAGGGAGGAGATCACGACGATCTGGCCCCGGCTCTCGATCAGCGCGGGCAGCGATTCGCGGGCCATCACGAACGCCGTGGTGAGATTCACCTTGATCGCCGACTCCCACGTCGCGTCGTCGGTGTCGCCCACCGCGTTGAAGCCGTGGCCGCCCGCGTTGGCGACGAGCACGTCGAGGCGACCGAACTTCTCGATCACCTGCGCGACGGCGGCGCGGGCCGATTCCCCGTCGGACGCATCGGCGACGATCGCCGTTCCGCCGACCGCGGCCGCGACCTCCTCGATGGGGCCCGGTCGGCGCCCCACCAGCACGACGTCTGCGCCCTCGCTCGCGTAGCGCTCGGCGACGGCGGCGCCGATGCCCGTCCCGCCTCCCGTGATGACGACCACTCGTCCCTGAACGCCGCTGTTCTGAGTTCCCATGAGGATCCTTTCGTGTCCGCGATTCTCGGCCTGCGCGACGCTGTCCGCGCGGCCCCGCACCCCCCATCCTCGCGGCTTCCCGCGGGCGGATGCGAGCATTCCGGCGCTCACACCGCAGCGCTCTTCGCCCAGCGTCAACGACGGGGAAGGATAATGGCTCCAAAGCCCTATTCGATGCTGCATAAGGAGCCCCTCGATGTCCGATCATCAGGTGAACACGGCGCTGCGCACCAATGCGCTCGGCGTCGCCGGAATCGTCTTCCTCGTTCTCGCCGCGGTCGCCCCGCTGACGGGCACCATCGTGGTGGCCGGACTCGCGATCGCGCTGGGCAACGGCGGCGGTACGCCGATGTCCTTCCTGCTCGTCGCGGTCCTCCTGCTCCTCTTCGCCGTGGGCTACGCGCAGATGTCGAAGCAGCTCGTCAACGCGGGCGGTTTCTACGCCTTCGTCGTGAAGGGGCTCGGACCGACGGGCGGCCTCGTCGCGGGGCTCATCGCCACCCTCGGCTACAACTTCTTCGTCGTCGGCACGATCGGCACGAGCGGCTTCTTCATGCAGATCATCATCGCCGAGCTCACCGGGTTCGACCTGCACTGGTACATCTGGGGCCTGCTCTCCATCATCGCCTCGTTCCTCATGGGCCGACGCGGAATCGACTTCAGCTCGAAGATCCTCGGCGTCGCCCTGGTGCTCGAGGTGCTCATGCTCGTCGTGTTCAACATCTCGGTCCTCGTGCAGACCGGGTACGACTTCGCGGCCTTCTCGCCCGCCGCCGTGTTCTCGGGCTCGCTCCCGATCGGCCTCCTCCTCGCCGCGACCGGCTTCCTCGGCTTCGAGGCCACCGCGCTCTTCAGCGAGGAGGCGAAGAATCCGCTCAAGACGATCCCCCGCGCGACCTACGTCGCGATCATCGCGATCGGCCTGATCCTCGCGGTGACCTCCTGGGCGGTGGTGAGCGCGACGGGCGTCGCGCAGGCGCAGGACAGGGCCCTCGCCCACCTGGCCGGCGGCGACCTGATCTTCGCACTCGCGAGCCAGTACCTCGGCGCCCCGGCCGTGATCGTCATGCAGATCCTGCTGCTCGTGAGCCTCTTCGCCGCGATGCTCGCCTTCCACAACGCGGCCACCCGCTACCTCTTCGCACTCGGCCGCGCACGGGTGCTTCCCCGCGCGCTCGCGAAGACCCGCGCCAACGGCGCCCCGCAGACGGCCGGGATCGTGCAGGCCGGCTTCGCCGCCGTCGTGGCGCTCTGCTTCGCGCTCGCCGGCACGGATCCGATCAGCACCCTCGTCCCCGCGATGCTCGGCTTCGGCACGCTCAGCCTGATCGTGCTGCAGGCGCTCGCGGCGCTCGCGGTCATCGTCGCGTTCCGCAGGCAGCGGGACGCGCGGATCTGGACCACTCTCGTGGCCCCCGGCATCGGCTTCCTCGGCCTGCTCGGGATCGCGATCCTCGCGGTGGTGAACTTCGACATCGTCGCGGGATCCGAGGCGCTCGCCGTGAACCTCCTCCCGCTGCTGCTCCTGCTGGCCCTCGTCGGCGGCATCGCCTACGCGGCGTACCTGCGGGCGCGCAAGCCGGGTGTGTACGCCGGGCTGTCGGACGACCTCGAGCGCTTCACCCGGGGATAGCGCGAGGAATCGCGCGCCGACTATCCAAACGACAAGCCAATTGCCATACTGAGTCGAGAGACGTATCGGTCACGACGACGAGGAACACTTCGATGACGCACTCCCCCGACACCACGCACACGCACGGCAAGCGGGTGACGACTCCCTCCCGAGCCGAGCACCCGCTCGATCCCCTGAACGCGGACGAGATCGCCGCGGCGCGCCGGATCCTCGTCGAGGCCGGGCACGTCGGGGAGCAGACCCGCTTCCCCCGCATGCTCGCGATCGACCCGCCGAAGGACGCGCTCGCGGCGTGGCGACCGGGCGACACCCTCGACCGCCGGATCCGGGTCACCCTGCTCGACCGGGGCACGGGGATCGCGTCCGAGGCGATCGTCTCGGTGACCCGCGGCGAGGTCGACGACCACCGCGTGCTGCCGAACACCGAGGCGCCGTTCGGCCAGCCGCAGTACCTCTTCGAGGAGTACGAGGACGCCGCCGCGATCGTGAAGGCGTCGGCCGAGTGGCGGGCCGCGATGCGACGGCGCGGCCTCGAGGAGCACATGGAGCTCGCCTTCTGCTCGCCCCTCGCCCCCGGGTTCTTCGGGCGCGAGGACGAGGTCGGGCGGCGGATCGTCCGCTCGCACACCTATCTCCGTGCCGACGAGCGCGACAACCCGTGGGCGCACCCGGTCGAGGGACTCGTCGTGCACGTCGACCTCACCGAGCGCCGGGTGATCCGCATCGACGACGAGGGCGACGTCCCCGTACCGATGGAGCGGGGCGACTACACCCTCGACGCGCAGGGCCCCGCGCGCACGAGCCTCAAGCCCATCGAGATCACGCAGCCCGAGGGGCCCTCGTTCTCCGTGGACGGCGGCCTCGTGCAGTGGGAGAACTGGAAGTTCCGGGTGGGCTTCAATCAGCAGGAGGGGCTGGTGCTGAACCGGATCACCTTCCGCGACGGCGACGAGGACCGCTCGGTCGCGCACCGCGCCAGCGTTCCGGAGATGGTCGTGCCCTACGGCGACACCAACGTGAGCCGGTACTGGATCAGCTACTTCGACGCCGGCGAGTACCTGCTCGGCAAGAACGCGAACTCGCTCGAGCTCGGCTGCGACTGCCTCGGCGTGATCCACTACTTCGACGGCTTCGTGCCCGACGACCACGGCAACCCGGTGAAGATCCCGCAGGTCGTCTGCATGCACGAGGAGGACTACGGGATCCTCTGGAAGCACACCGACCTCGACGGCAACGCCGAGGTGCGCCGCAGTCGCCGCCTCGTCGTGAGCTACTTCTCGACCATCGGCAACTACGACTACGGCTTCTTCTGGTACTTCTACCTGGACGGCTCGATCCAGGTCGAGGCCAAGGCGACCGGGATCGTGTTCGCCGGCGCGGGGATCCCCGGCAGCGCGAACCCGCACGCGCCCGAGATCGCCCCCGGGATCTTCACACCCGTGCACCAGCACCTCTTCTGCGCCCGCATCGACGCCGCGATCGACGGCGAGGACAACACGCTGCACGAGGTCGAGGCGGTCGGGATCCCGACGGGTCCCGAGAACCCCCACGGCAATGCGTTCACCTGGTCGGAGACCCAGCTGAGGAGCGAGCAGGACGCGCAGCGCATCGCGAACGGCCTCACGAGCCGGGTCTGGGAGGTGCGCTCGGCGCACCGCACCAACCGAGTGGGGAAGCCGACGTCGTACTGGCTGATCCCCGAGGGCAAGACCCTGCTCGCCGCGCAGCCGGAGTCGACCGTGCACGGACGCGCGAACTTCGCCACCAAGCACCTGTGGGGCACGCAGTACGACCCCGAGGAGCTCTACCCCGCGGGCTTCTACCCGAACGCCCACGCGCCGGGGGCGGGGCTGCCCGAGTGGACGAAGGCCGACCGCTCGCTCGACGGCGAGGACCTCGTGCTGTGGCACGTGTTCGGGCCGACGCACATCCCCCGTACGGAGGACTGGCCGATCATGCCGGTCGACTACTCCGGCTTCTGGTTCAAGCCCCACGGCTTCCTCGACGGGAACCCCGCGATGAACCTCCCGGCCGACGCCCGCTCCCGCACGTCCTCCGACTGCTGCAGCGGCGACGGCTGATCCGGTCCGTCGCCCCGCGCGAGCGCTCGAGGCGCAGAATCCATCCCCACCCCATCCACGAACGGAGTCGATGATGACCCAGACCACACCCGAGCTGATCCTCACGAACGGCCGCGTCTACACGGTCGACGCCGGGAGACCGTGGGCCGAGGCCGTGGCGGTGAGCGGCGGACGCATCACCGCCGTCGGCGGCAGCGCCGAGATCTCGGCGCTCGCGGGCCCGGACACGGAGGTGCGCGACCTCGATGGCGCGTTCCTCATGCCCGGGCTGGTCGACGTGCACAACCACCACTTCCTCGCGGGCAAGGAGGAGCTGTTCGAGCTCCGCGTGCCCATCGGCGCGCACCTCGACGGGATCCTCGACGCGGTCCGGGAGCACGCGGCGGCGCTCCCCGCGGACGCCTGGGTCGTCGGCGGGCCGTGGATGAGCGACCGGTTCAACGAGGTCAACAGCTTCGAGGCGCTGACGGCGCTCGACGAGGCCGCCGGCGGGCGTCCGGTCATGCTCTCCGACGACTCGCACCACAACCGCTGGGTGAATACCCGAGCGATG
>JAPSIU010000131.1 GCA_031178565.1 Leucobacter sp.
GGGGCAGTTCCAGCAGGCCCAGAACTGGGCGCTCGGATCGGCGATGTCCGTGACGCTGATCCTCATCACGATGCTGACGATCGCGCTGCTCGGGATCGCGGGGGCGGTCTGCGGAGCGGCCCTGCGCTCGCGCGCCAGGCTTCCGGTCGAGCGCGCCGCGACGATCGCGAAGGGAGCGGCATCATGAACGGATCGGGCGCGCGGGGGACGCGCGGAACCGACCTCGCACTCCGGATCTTCGGCGTGCTCGTGCTCGTGTTCCTGTTCCTGCCCATCGTGGTCATCCTCGTCTACTCCTTCAACAGCGGGCGCCTGCTCGGAGCCTGGGAGGGGTTCGGCTTCGGCGCCTACGAGGCGGCGTTCCGCGCCCCCGAGATCCTGAACTCGGTGCTCGTCTCGCTGCGCGCGAGCGCGGTCGCGACGCTGCTGGCCACGCTGCTCGGATCGTCGCTCGGGATCGCACTCGGGCTCCGGACCGGGACGCTGAGCTCCGTGCTCACGGCCCTGCTCGCGCTCGTCCTCGTGACGCCCGAGATCGTGCAGGCCGTCTCGCTGATGCCCTGGCTCACCTCGCTCAGCGTCGACTGGGGCGCGAGCCTCCTGAACGACGGCATCCTGCGACTCGCGATCGGTCACTCGCTGTTCGCGAGCGCGGTGGTCTCGTTCCTCGTCAGGGGACGCGTGCGAGCGCTCGATCCGGCCCTGTTCGAGGCCGCTGAGGATCTCTACGCCTCGCGCTGGAACAGCTTCCGGCAGGTCATGCTGCCTCAGCTGGCACCAGCGGTGGGCGCCGGCGCCCTCATGGCGTTCACCCTGAGTCTCGACAACACCATCATCTCCGCGTTCGTGCAGACGACGGGGAGCACCCCGTGGCCCGTCTACGTGCTGAGCTCGCTGCGCTCCGGGCTCCGCCCCGAGCTCGCGGCGATGGCGACGGTGATGCTCGTCGTGACGCTGCTGGTGCTCGCGCTCGCCGTGCTCATCCTCCGCCGCGGAGGATCGGCCGCGAGCACGACCCGGGCGCTGATCGGATCGGAGTGAACACGATGCGAGGGAGAGACGTCATGGGCGATCTGACGGTCATCAACTGCTCGCTGCCGCTGGGCGGCGAGCGGGGGACGCGCTACGCGGTGCGGATCGAGGGAGGTCGGATCGCGTCGGTCGTCCCCATGCGGGAGGCCAGGGCTGCCGGCGGCGGGGAGTTCGACGCCGCGGGCAGGAGCGTGCTGCCCGGCTTCACCGATGCGCACGTCCACCTCGTCGAGTCGGGGGTCGAACTGGCGCGCTGCGACCTCTCCGCGAGCCGGTCGCGCGGCCACGCGCTCGAGCTCATCGACCGGTACTGCACCGCGCACCCGGACGAGGCGTGGATCGTCGGCCGGGGCTGGTCGCTCGACCACTTCGCCGACACGACCACGATGCTCGAGGACCTCGACCGGCTGACCGGCGAGCGCCCCGCCTATCTGTCCAACAAGGACGGGCACAGCGCGTGGGTGAACTCGGCGGCACTGCGGCTCGCGGGCATCGATGCGGCCCGCCGGGATCCGGCAGGCGGACGCATCGAGCGGGACTCGGCGGGGTCGCCCGTCGGGCTGCTGCACGAGAGCGCGATGCTGCTCGTCGCGGAGCTGATCCCGCCGCTCACGGACGACGCCCGCTTCGCCGGACTGATGGCCGGCCAGCAGCACTTCTTCTCGCTCGGGATCACCGGCTGGCAGGAGGCCATCGTCGGGGACTTCGTGCCGACGACGGACGTCGCGCGCTGCTATCGTCGCGCGCTCGACGAGGGACGACTGCTCGGACAGGTCACGGGTGACCTGTGGCTTCCGCGGGAGGATCCGGCCGCCGCGCTCGAGTCGCTCGTCGAGCAGCGCGCCGCCTTCGCGGATGAGGCCCGGATGCGCATGAGCGGCGTCAAGATCATGTACGACGGCGTCTGCGAGACGCTGACCGGCGCGGTGTCGCTCCCGTACCTCGACGGAGCCGACGAGCCGAATCGCGGGCTCACCTTCTTCGACCCGGACGAGCTCGCCCCGGTCGTGACCGCGCTCGACCGCGCAGGGTTCGACATCCACGTCCACTCGATCGGGGACCGCGCGAGCGACGAGGTCCTCGGCATGTTCGAGCTCGCGCTCACGGGCGGACCGGCGCGCGATCGCCGCCATCAGCTCGCGCATCTGCAGGTGCTCGATCCGGACCTCATCGCGAGGATCGCCCGGCTCGGCCTCATCGCGAACGTGCAGCCGTACTGGGCGCAGGCCGATGCGCAGATGACGGAGCTGACGCTTCCGTTCCTCGATCCGTCGCTGCACACCCACCAGTACGCGTTCCGCTCGCTCGAGCGGGCCGGTGTTCCGCTCGCGTTCGGCTCGGACTGGCCGGTCACGACGCCGAATCCGTTCGACTGGATCCACGTCGCGGTGAATCGTGCGTACCCGGGCGATTCGAGCGAACCGTTCCTTCCGCACGAGGCGCTCTCCCGAGAGAGCGCCCTGCGCGCCGCCACCGCCGGATCGGCCTTCGCCGCCCGGCAGGACGGGGACCGCGGGGCGATCGCGTCCGGCCGCTTCGGCGATCTCGTGGTGCTCGAGACGGATCTCGACGATCTCGGCGACGGCGAACTCAACACCGTACGGACGGCGGCGACGCTCGTCCGCGGCGAGGTCGTGTTCGAACGGTCGGGCGAGCCGGTCGATCCGCGGTAGCCGACCCTCAGCCCGACGCGGGATCCGCGGTGATGGAGGGCCGCGGAAGGTGCTCCCACTCCTGCGAGACCTCGGCCGTCGTGCGGCGCATGATGCGGTCCATCGCGGAGTGCGCCGCCCCCGCGTCGCGGGCCCAGATCGCCTCGGCCGTCCGCACGTGGAGGTCGAGGGCGTCGGGGTGCGGTTGACGCGGCATCAGCCCCTGGACCGTGCGTGCGGTGAGCACCTCGGCGATGACGAGATCGAGCTGGGCGAACATCTCGTTGCCGCTCGCGCTCAGCACGAGGCGGTGGAAGTCGATGTCGAGCTCCAGGAAGCGCCCGAGATCCCCCGCGTTCCCGACCTCGCGCATGTCGACCGCCAGGTTGAGCAGCCGTGCGGCCGTGCGGTCGTCGCGGTGCAGGGCGGCGAGTTCCGCCGCCCTCGGCTCGACCGCTGACCGCAGCTCCGTGAGCGATCGCAGCTGCCCGCCGGTCGAGCCGACCGACAGGCGCCACCGGATCAGCAGCGGGTCGAAGAGCTTCCACTCGGAGGCGGGCTGCACCCGGATGCCGACGCGCTTGATCGTCGTCACCATTCCGAGCGACTGCAGGACCCGAGTGACCTCCCGCACCACCGACCGGGACACTCCGCGCTCATGGGAGAGCTCGTCGGCGCGCAGCACCGTTCCCAGGGGGAGCTCGCCACTCGTGATCTGCGAGCCCAACTGGTCCAGCAGCCGGTGGTGCAGGGTAGTGGCCATGCCACCAGAGTAGCCCTCCCGGCCGTTCGGCAGACGTCATTCCGGTAGGCTGGTACGAGAACACCACACGACGACCGACACTCACGGAAGCGGGCCGCCTATGGGAGCGATGACGGGCATTCTGCTGGTCCTCGCTCTGGCCTCCGTCATCGTCTACCCGGTGGTCAGGCTGTTCGGCCGAAAGACGTTCGTCGCCCTCGCGGCGCTGCTCGCCGCCGCCTTCGCCGTGCTGCTCGGGGCCGCTCAGCCGGTGTTCTCCGGCGGGGCGATCACCGAGTCGGTGCGGTGGATCCCGCAGCTGGATCTGACGCTGACGCTGCGCCTCGATGCCGTCTCAGCGCTGTTCGCCCTGCTCGTCACGGGCGCCGGCGCGCTCGTGCTGCTCTACTGCGCGAGCTACTTCGAGGAGGGGGAGTCGGGCCTCGCCCGCTTCGCTGCGGTGTTCACGGGTTTCGCGGCCTCGATGCTCGGCCTGGTGCTCGCGGATGACGTGTACCTGCTCTTCATCTTCTGGGAGGGCACCACGGTGTTCTCCTTCCTGCTCATCGGGCACGCCACCAGGCTGCGCACCGCGAACGCCGCGGCTCTGCAGGCGCTCATGGTGACGACGGCCGGCGGGCTCGCGATGCTCGTCGGCTTCGTGCTGCTGGCGCAGGCGGCAGGGACCTCGCTGCTGTCCGAGATCGTGGCCGATCCCCCCGGGGGTGCGCTCGGCGTCACCGCGGTGTTCCTGATCCTCGCTGGGGCCCTCTCCAAGTCGGCGATCTTCCCGTTCCACTTCTGGCTTCCGAGTGCGATGGCGGCTCCGACCCCCGTCAGCGCCTATCTGCACGCCGCCGCGATGGTGAAGGCGGGCGTCTACCTCATCGCTCGCATCAGCCCGGGGTTCGGAGACGTGGCCGGGTACCGCGAGACGCTGGTGGTGCTCGGCGCGGTCACGATGCTGAACGGCGGCGTCCGCGCGCTCAAGCAGTTCGACATCAAGCTGATCGTCGCCCACGGCACGGTGAGCCAGCTCGGCCTGCTGGTGATGGTGTTCGGCGTCGCCGACCCCCGTGCGTCCTTCGCGGGTTTTGCGCTGCTCTTCGCGCACGCCCTCGCGAAGGCGCCGCTCTTCCTCGTGGTCGGGATCGTCGACCACTCCACGGGGACCCGCGACCTGCGCAAGCTCTGCGGAGTCGGCAGGCGGATGCCGGTGCTCACGATCATCGCGGTCGCGGCGGCCGCGTCGATGGCGGGTGTGCCTCCGTTCATCGGCTTCGTCGCGAAGGAAGCGGCGTTCACGGAGCTGCTGAGCATCGGGGAGAGCCGGCCGCTGAGCTATATCGCCTTCCTCGTGGCCGTGGTGGGCAGCATCCTGACGGTCGCCTACATGGGCCGATTCCTGTGGGGGACGTTCGCGAGCAAACCGAACGCGCAGGAGTGTGCGATGGTCCATCGTCCGGGTTGGGCCATCGCGACCGCACCGGCGGTGTTCGTGCTGCTCACCCTCGCCGGAGGGCTGCTGGCCCCGCTCGCCGACCCGCTGCTGCAGTCCACGATCGAGGGGGAAGGAGGGGCTCGGCCCGAGCATCTCGCTCTGTGGCACGGCCTCACTCCGGCGCTCGGCGCCTCGGCCGCGGTGCTCGTGCTCGGCGTGGTGCTCGCGGTGGTCGTGTCCCGATCCCGGAGTGCGCCGGTGCGCGTCCCCGAGCGATTCTCGGCCTCGCACGCCTACTGGGTGTTCACCCACTGGGTCGACGTGCTGGCGGTCCGGGTGACATCGCTGACCCAGCGAGGCTCGCTGCCCTTCTACCTCGCGGTGATCCTCGTCGTCACGGTCGCGACCCTCGGCGGCACGCTGCTGTTCGCGGGGGAGTGGCCGGCCGCGCTCGAGCTCGTGAGCTCGCCCGTCCAGGTCCCCATCGCGATCGTGATGGTCCTGGCCGCGGTGTTCTCGCTGCGCGCCCGGACCCGCTTCCAGTCGGTCGTGCTGGTCGGGGTCACCGGGTACGGCATGGCGGCGATCTTCGCGATGCACGGCGCCCCCGACCTCGCGCTGACGCAGGCGCTCGTCGAGACGGTGACGCTCATCGCCTTCGTGCTCGTGATCCGCCGCCTTCCGCAGCGGCTCGGCCTCCGCTCGAAGCTGCGCGTCCGCTGGGTGCGCGCGATCATCGGGGCGTCGGTCGGGCTCGTCATCGGCGCGTTCGCGGTCGTCGCGCTCGGGGCCCGGATCGAGGACCCGATCTCCCTGCAGCTGCCCGAGCTCGCCTACGCGGGCGGGCACGGGAGGAACGTCGTGAACGTCATGCTCGTCGACATCCGCGGCTGGGACACCATGGGCGAGCTCTCCGTCATCCTCGCGGCCGCCACGGGCGTCGCCTCGCTCGTCTTCCTGAACACCCGGGTCGATCTGCGGCCGAAGCTGAGCCGCCGCGCGGCGCGCTCGCAGGCGCGCGAGCACCTGCTGCGCGTCGCAGATCCCGGGGATCCCGCGAGCCGCGTCACCTGGCTCCTCGCCGGCCGGCACCTGAACCCCGCCCGCCGCTCCATCCTGCTCGAGGTCGTCATCAGGCTCATCTTCCACGCGCTCATCATCCTCTCCATCTACCTGCTGCTGACCGGGCACAACACTCCCGGCGGCGGATTCGCCGGCGGTCTCGTCGCCGGCCTCGCCCTGGTCGCGCGCTATCTCGCGGGAGGGCGGCACGAGCTGGGGGCGACCGTGCCGCTCGACGCCGGCCGCATCCTCGGAGCCGGGCTGGCCCTGGCCGTGTCGATGGCCACACTGCCGCTGTTCTTCGGGCAGGCGGCGCTGGCCTCGTCATGGATCGACGTCGACCTCGGCGTCTTCGGCACGCTGCCGCTCGTCACCTCCACGCTCTTCGACGTCGGCGTCTACCTCGTTGTGTTCGGGCTGATCCTCGACGTGCTCCGCAGTCTGGGTGCGGAGATCGACGAGCACGAGGAGGCGGAGGTCGCCTCCTTCGAGGAGGAGGTGGCGTCGCGATGACCATGCCGCTCGTGCTCGTCGCCGTGATGGTCGTGCTCTACGCCTGCGGGGTCTACCTCATGCTGGACCGGTCCCTGACGCGGCTCCTGCTCGGCTTCCTGCTCGTGGGCAACGCCACGAATCTGCTCCTCTTCCTGATGTCGGGCTCGTTCGGCGGGGCGCCGATCGTCGGGGAGCGCTCGGCCGAGGAGATGAGCGACCCGCTTCCGCAGGCGTTCATCCTCACCGCGATCGTGATCACATTCGGGGTGAGCGCCTTCCTGCTCGCGCTGATCTACCGGTCCTGGCGTCTCGCGCAGGATCAGGACGACACCGTGCAGGACGACGAGGCGGATCTCGAGATCACGGCCACGGAGGCGCTCACGACGGTGGAGGTCACCCACGAGGCTCTCGCCGAGGCCCCCGAGTTCGAGGATGAGGGGCCGAACGACGACGGAACCGACGAGGACGGACGAGACGGACGGGACGGCGACGTCGCGGTCGGGGGAGTCGAGAACGGGGAGGCGCGCGCATGACGGCTCTCGTCCCCCTCGTCGTCCTGCTGCCGCTCATCGGCGCGGCGCTCGCGCTCGCGGTGCCCGGGCACCGCAAGCTGCAGCAGGGGATCACCGTGGTCGTCTTCGCCTCCGTGCTCGCGCTGAGCGCCGCGCTGATGTGGCTCGTCGACGCGCACGGGACGCTCGTGATGGAGGTGGGCGGCTGGGGCGCTCCGTTCGGCATCGCGCTCGTGGTGGATCGCGTCTCCGCGCTCATGCTGCTCGTGTCGTCCGTCGTGCTGCTCGGCGTGTTCGTCTTCTCGATCGGCCAGGGCCTCGCCGACGGCGACGAGGACACGCCGGTCTCCATCTACTACCCGACCTATCTCGTGCTCGGCGCGGGCGTCTTCAACG
>JAPSIU010000495.1 GCA_031178565.1 Leucobacter sp.
TCCGGGCTGCAGGCGTACTTCGCGTGCGATCAGAACATGAACTCGGCGGCAGAGGCGCTCGGCATCCATCACAACTCGCTGAGATACCGGATCTCGAAGGCGGAGGAGGCTCTGAACCTCTCGCTGCGATCTCCGTCGGCGATCGCCTCGGTCTTCCTGGGCCTCACCGCGCTCGAGCTGGGACGCCAGCTCCGCCCGTTCGCATCGCGGAACGGGCGTTCCGAGCAGATCGCGACGGGAGACACGGTGATCTCGAAGGACGCCGGCGGCTCCCGCTCATCGTCGGCGACCCCCGGCGTCGTACTCGGGGCGGAACGGTAGGCCGCTGCCTCGCCGCTCCGCCCCAGCGGGTGAACCGCCCCGTCAGATGGGCTGGGCTGCTCCGAGCCGACTGACCAGCGCCTTCTTGTCCACCTTCGAGGTCGTCGTATTCACGGGAAGCTCATCGACCACGACGAACTCGCTCGGAACTTTGTAGGCCGACAGCCGGTCGGCGACGAAGGCTCGCAGTTCATCACCGGAGCACGAATGGGAGCGCAGGGTCACCGCGGCAACGACCCGCTGCCCGTAGATCTCGTCCGGCAGCCCCACGACGGCCGCCTGCCCGACCGCAGGATGCGTGTTGATCACCGCCTCGATCTCGGCGGGGGAGATGTTGGTGCCACCGCGGATGATGACGTCCGACATGCGCCCGACGACGTAGACGTACCCGTCCTCGTCGACGCGCACCAGATCCTTCATCCGGTACCAGCCGTCGGGGGTGATGACCTCGGCGGTGAGCTCCGGGTTGTTCCAGTACCCCAGCATGAGCCCCGGCCCCGTGGCCAGCGCCTCTCCCACCTCGCCGCGCGGGACCTCAGCGCCCGCGGCGTCCACGACCTTGAGCGTCTGCCGGGGCACCACCCGACCTGCGGAACCGAGGATCGGCTCGGGATCGACACCGGGATCGTAGGTGACGAGGGGGATGCACTCCGACGCGCAGTAGGCGTCGAGCACCGCGCTGCCCGTCAGCTCCCGCCATTCGGAGAACACCGCCTCGTTCCTCGGTTCGCCTCCCGAGATCGAGAGGCGCAGCTGCGAGAACGCCTCGCGCACCCGCGACCGCGGCTGGAAGCGCGTCAGCTTCGCGAAGGTGACGGTGACCCCCGCGATGAAGGTGACGCCGTGCCGATCCGCCAAATCGATGAGCACCTCGGGCTTGCCGCGGCGGGCGATCACGACGGCGCCGCCGCGGTAGAGCACCGCCAGCGTCGTGCTCGCGAGACCGTAGAGCCAGGCCATGGGAAGGCTGATCAGCGCTCGCTCCGTCGGGGCGAGCCGCCAGACCTCGGCATAGGTCTCGGCAGTGTTGTCGATGGTGCTCGCCGCGAGCATGATCGCCTTCGGTTCGCTCGTCGTCCCGGAAGAGAAGCAGATGAGCGAGAGCGGTTCGCGGAGGTCGGCCGGGTTCGGCCGCACCTCGCGACGAAGCCGCAGCACGTCGAACGCCTCGATGGAGACCGCGGGCAAGGTCGGCTCGTCCTCGCCGATGGCCTCGAATAGCGCCTCGTCCCCGACGACCGCGAGAACCGGCTCGCTGATGCGCAGCGCCTTCAGGATGTCCTCGCGGCTGGACGACGGGTAGACCGTGACGAGCACCGCCTCGAGCTTCCACACGGCGAGGACGGTCGCCACGTAGGCGATCGAACTCTCAGCGACGAGCGCGATCCTGTCCCCCGGCACGGCGCCCGCACGCACGAGCCGATCCGCTCGGTCGTCGGCCAGCGCGATGAGACCCGCGTACGACACGC
>JAPSIU010000132.1 GCA_031178565.1 Leucobacter sp.
CGCTCCTGCGCCTCGACGATGAGCTTCTGGGCGTCGGCGGCCGAGCCCCACTCGTCGACCTTGACCCACTTGCCGGGCTCGAGGTCTTTGTAGTGCTCGAAGAAGTGCTCGATCTCCTTGCGGGTGTACTCGGGGATGTCCGCCACATCCTGGATGTGCGCCCAGCGCGGATCCTTGTGCTGCACCGCGATGACCTTGTCGTCGCCGCCGGCCTCGTCGCTCATCTTGAGCACGCCCACGGGGCGCACCTTGATGCCGACGCCGGGGAACACCGGGTAGTCGAGCAGCACGAGCACGTCGAGCGGATCGCCGTCCTCGCCGAGGGTCTCCTCGAAGAAACCGTAGTCGGTGGGGTAGACGAAGCCCGTGTAGAGCACCCGATCGAGGTACACCCGACCGGTCTCATGGTCCACCTCGTACTTGTTGCGGCTCCCCTGGGGGATCTCGATGACGGCGTCGAATGCGGCGGTCATGCGCGCTCCTCTGTGCTTGCGGCGGGCCTGGCCCGGCCTCGATGTGTTGTTGCCGGATCAAGGGTACCCGACGCCCCGCGCGCCGCTCGGCGCGCACCGGCATCGCTGCTCGCGGAAGTGGCGCTAGCGTGGAGGAATGGTGCAGCGCGGAGTTCTCGACACGCGGCGCTCGGTCCGTGCGGCGTTGGACGCCTTGACGGCCGCGGTGGCCGCGGACGAGCGACGGGAGCCGCGGGTGCGGCAGGAACCCGGGCCCGCTCCGCTCGTGCTGGTCGCCCTCTCGGGCGGAGCGGACTCGCTGGCCCTCGCCGCTGCTGCGGGGTACGAAGCGGGGTGCGCGGGGATCCGGGCCGGCGCCGTCGTCGTGGACCACGGCCTGCAGCAGGGCTCGGCGGAGGTCGCGGCGCGGGCGGGCGAACAGGCGAGAGCGCTCGGCCTCGATCCCGTGCTCGTGCGCCGGGTGGACGTGCGGCAGGCATCGGCCGGCCGAGCCTCGAGAAGATCGGCGGACGGAGGCGATCCGGACCCGCTCGTCGCGCCGCGGCGCCCGGCGGGCGGGCCCGAGGCCGAGGCCCGCGAGGCCCGTTACGCCGCGTTCGCCGAGGTCGCCGCGGAGACCGGTGCGGTGGCGATCCTCACGGCGCACACCCGCGACGACCAGGCGGAGCAGGTGCTGCTCGCACTCGCGCGCGGTTCGGGGACCCGGAGCCTGGCGGGCATCCCCCTGCAGCGTCCCCTCGCCGACGGGACGCTGATCCTGCGCCCGTTCCTCGCGAGCGGTTCCGGCGCGCCGGAGGTCACGCGCGAGACGACCGAGACCGCGTGCGGGGAGCAGGGCCTCGAACCGTGGCGGGACCCGCACAACAGCGACCCCGCCTACACGCGGGTTCGGGTGCGGGAGCGCGTGCTGCCCCTGCTCGAACGGGAACTGGCGTCGGGGATCGCCGGCGCTCTGGCGCGCACCGCGGATCTCGCGAGAGAGGACGCCGACGCGCTCGACGCGCTCGCCGCCGCGCTCGCGGAGCGGTGCGTCTCGCGAGCGGGTCGGAGCACTGACGGGACCTCGGAGGTGGAAATCGCCGTCGCGGCGCTCGTGGATCAACCCGCCGCGCTGCGCAACCGGGTGATCCGGCGAGTGGCCGATCGCGAGTTCGGCGCGCACCTCGGCCGCGACCACACGCTGGCGATCGCGGCGCTCATCACCGACTGGCGCGGCCAGGGGCCTCTCCACGTTCCGGGTCTGCGCGTGAGCCGCGCGGGCGGAAGTCTGGTTCTCGCGCGCCAGCTCGGGTCTCCGCGCACCCGGTCCTAGCCTCGGGGAGAGGGCGGGACGAGGCCGCCGAGCGCGCACTACAGTAGTGGCATGGACGCGAAACACCTGGGCGATGATCTTTCCGTAGTGCTGCACACCGAGGCCGAGCTGCACCGCAGGCTCGCCGAGATGGCTCGCGAGATCGAGGCCGACTACCCCGACGAGCCGCCGCTGCTCGTCGGCGTTCTCAAGGGCGCGGTCATGGTGATGGCGGATCTCGCGCGCGAGCTCGGATTCCACGCGCAGATGGACTGGATGGCGGTGTCGTCCTACGGAGCCGGTACGAAGTCGAGCGGTGTCGTGAAGATCCTCAAGGACCTCGACAGCGACATCTCGGGGCGCGACGTGCTCATCGTCGAGGACATCATCGATTCGGGCCTGACGCTCTCGTGGCTGAAGGAGAACCTCGAGATCCGCGGTGCGAAGTCGGTTCGGATCTGCACGATGCTGCGCAAGCCGGAGGCGCTCAAGGTCGATGTCGACGTCGCCTACGTCGGCTTCGACATCCCCGTGGAGTTCGTCGTCGGATACGGGTTGGACTACGCCGAGAACTACCGGAATCTGAGGGACGTCGCGATCCTCGCGCCCCACGTGTACGGCGGGGTGTGACCTCGTCGCCGGCTTGCGGCCGCGCAGCCGGCCCGAGTGCGCCGTGAGCGGACAACCCCCGCCCGGCACAGTGCGATGTCAGAGGCATTGACTACGCTTACACCTGCTGGAACTCTCCGGCACGCCGATTCCGAAAGGCCCCGACTTGGCAGAGAACGCACCGAAGAGCTCGTCGAAGAGCAGGAAGCTCCTGCGCGGACCGCTGCTCTATCTGATCCTCGCTCCGCTGATCGTGCTGCTCGGCTGGTCGCTGCTCTCGGGCGGCGACACGCGAGAGGTGCCCACGCAGCAGGGCCTCGAGTTGATCGCCGACGGCAAGGCGAAGCAGGCCGAGATCATCGACGGCGATCAGCGCGTCAATCTCACGCTGACCAAGGCCGACAAGAAGACCGGCACCGATCAGGTGTTCTTCTACTACGTCTCGCAGCGCGGCGAAGACGTGGTGAACGCTGTGAACGAGGCCGACCTGAAGGACGGCTTCACCGACAAGGTGCCGCAGCCGAACCCGCTCTGGTCGCTTCTCGGCTTCCTGCTGCCGCTGCTGCTCATCGGCCTGCTGATCTGGTGGATGCTGTCCTCGATGCAGGGCGGCGGCCGCGGGGTCATGCAGTTCGGGAAGTCGCGTGCGAAGCTCGTCTCGAAGGAGACCCCGCAGGTCACGTTCGCCGACGTCGCCGGCGCCGATGAGGCGGTCGAGGAGCTGCACGAGATCAAGGACTTCCTGCAGGACGCCACGCGCTTCCAGGCCGTCGGCGCCCGCATTCCGAAGGGCGTGCTGCTCTACGGTCCCCCCGGAACGGGCAAGACGCTGCTCGCGCGGGCGGTCGCGGGCGAGGCCGGAGTGCCCTTCTACTCGATCTCGGGCTCCGACTTCGTCGAGATGTTCGTCGGCGTCGGCGCGAGCCGCGTTCGCGATCTCTTCAAGGAGGCGAAGGCGAACGCCCCGGCCATCATCTTCGTGGACGAGATCGACGCCGTCGGCCAGCGCCGCGGGCAGGGCATGGGCGGCGGGCACGACGAGCGGGAGCAGACGCTCAACCAGCTGCTCGTCGAGATGGACGGCTTCGATCCCAAGACGAACGTGATCATGATCGCGGCCACCAACCGCCCCGACATGCTCGACCCCGCGCTGCTGCGCCCCGGCCGCTTCGACCGGCAGATCGGCGTCGACGCCCCCGATATGCTCGGCCGCCTCAAGATCCTCGAGGTGCACGCCAAGGGCAAGCCGCTCTCGAAGAACGTCGACCTCGGGGTGGTCGCACGGAAGACCCCGGGCTTCTCGGGGGCGGACCTCGCGAACGTGCTCAACGAGGCGGCGCTGCTCACGGCGCGCTCCAACGCGCAGCTCATCGACAACCGCGCCCTCGACGAGGCCATCGACCGCGTGATCGCGGGCCCGCAGCGCCGCACGCGCGTCATGAAGGACCGCGAGAAGCTCATCACGGCCTACCACGAGGGCGGGCACGCCCTCGTTGCGGCGGGACTCAACTACACGGATCCCGTCACGAAGATCACGATTCTGCCCCGCGGGCGTGCGCTCGGCTACACGATGGTGATCCCGCTCGAGGACAAGTACTCGATCACCCGCAACGAGCTGCAGGATCAGCTCGCCTACGCCCTCGGCGGCCGGGTCGCCGAGGAGCTCGTGTTCCACGACCCGACGACGGGCGCGGGCAACGACATCGAGAAGGCGACGAGCACCGCGCGCAAGATGGTGACCGAGTACGGCATGTCGGCGAGCGTCGGCCCCGTGAAGCTGGGGCAGGCCCAGCCGGGGGCGTTCATGGGGGAGTTCGGGCAGAGCCGCGACTACTCCGAGGGGGTCGCGGCCTCCGTCGACTCGGAGGTGCGCGCGCTCCTCGAACAGGCCCACAACGAGGCGTACGAGGTGCTCGTGAAGAATCGCGACATCCTCGACCGCCTGGCCCGGGAGCTCCTCGAGCAGGAGACGCTCGATCACATCCAGATCGCGGAGATCTTCAGCGAGGTGGAGAAGCTCCCCGAGCGTGCCGTGTGGCTGTCCCACCTGGACCGCCCGGTCTCGGATCGACCGCCGATCGAGGTCCCCCCGGCGCTCCTCACCGACGACCAGCACGCGAGCGACGCCGACGAGAACGGTGAAGCCGGAGCGGGGGACGCGGGCGACGACGCCGGAGGAGAACCGACTGCCCCGACCCCGCCCGAGGCCGGGGCCCCTCCTGCACCGACCTCCGGCGCCTCGAGCGCGCCGCCCCGCAACCTCGGGGTGCGCGGCGACGCGGACGGCGATGACGGGCGATAGGCGATAGGCGATAGGCGATAGGACGAGCATGGCCGAGAACGTGGATCGTGAGCGCATCGTCGCCGCGGTGCGCGAGCTGCTGGGGGCGATCGGGGCGGATCCCGACAGCCCGGAGCTCGCAAGCACTCCGTTCCGCGTCGCGGACTCCTACGCCGAGTTCTTCGCGGGAGTCGGCGAGGATCCCGCACCGCTGCTCTCCGACGCGGTTCCCGTCGGCGATGACACCGGGGAACTGGTGCTGCTCCGCGACATCACCCTGCGCTCCGTGTGCGAGCACCACCTCCTGCCGTTCCGCGGGCGAGCGCACATCGCGTATCATCCGGGACGCCGAGTGGTCGGGCTCAGTGCGCTTGCGCGGGTCGTCGAGGTGCTCGCGGCCCGGCCCCAGGTGCAGGAGCGACTCGGCGAGCAGATCGCGCAGACGCTCGAGGACGGCCTCGCCCCTCGAGGCGTGCTCGTCGTGCTCGAGGCCAGCCACGGCTGCGTCGCGGATCGCGGCGTGCGGCAGCAGGAGACCGCGGCCGTGACCGTCGCGTCGCGCGGTTCGCTCGCGGACCCCGCGGAGCAGGCCGGGGTGTTCGCGCTGCTCGGCGGTGCGCTCCGGGATGCCGGAGGCACTGGCGAAGCCGGCCGCCACGCCGGGAGCGCAGGGTCATGAGAGCGTCGGCCTCGAGACACCGCACGATCGTCATGGGCGTGCTCAACGTCACGCCCGACTCCTTCAGCGACGGCGGTCTCTTCGTCTCCGCCGAGGCCGCGATCGCCCGCGGGCGGGAACTCGCGACGCAGGGCGCCGACATCATCGACGTGGGCGGGGAGTCGACCCGGCCGGGAGCCTCCGCGGTCGCACCGGATGAGGAGATGCGCCGAGTGCTCCCCGTGATCAGGGGCCTCGCCGCGCAGGGGATCGAGGTCTCCGTCGACACGCTCAACGCCGAGACCGCGGCGGCGGTGGTCGAGGCGGGCGCCCGCCTCATCAACGATGTCTCCGGGGGCACCCACGACCCCGAGATGCTGCGCACGGCCGCGAAGGCGAGCCGGGAGCGCGGCGTTCGATTCGTCATCGGCCACTGGCGCGGCATCCCCGACCCCGAGCAGCTGCGCTCCGACTACGTCGATGTCGTCGCCGAGGTCCGGGACGCGCTCGCATCGCAGGCCCGGGCCGCCGAGAACGCGGGCGTCGCCGCCTCGCACATCATCGTGGATCCCGGACTCGGCTTCGACAAGACGGGTGCGCAGTGCTGGCAGCTGCTCGACCGTCTCGACGCCCTGCTCTCCCTCGGCTTCCCGGTGCTGGTCGGGGCGTCCCGCAAGCGGATGATCGCGGAGGTGCTCGCGAGCCTGCCCGACGCGGCCCGCACACCGAGGACCGGCCGCGCGCGGGCGGAGGTCCCTGAGGGCGGCCGCGCGATGCCGGCTCGCGATCGCGACCTCGCCACCTCCGTCGTGAGCGCATTCGCCGCTCGGGCGGGCGTGTGGGGAGTGCGCGTGCACGACGTCCCGAGCACACTGCAGGCGCTCGCGGTGGAGCATGCCTGGCGCGGCGCAGGAGACGCGGCGGTCACCGCGCGCGATCGGCCCTCGAGGGATCGCATTGCACTCAGGGGCCTCGAGGTGTTCGCGCACCACGGCGTCTTCGACTTCGAGCGCGAGCGCGGGCAGCGCTTCCTCATCGACGCGGAGCTCTCCGTCGACCTGCGGCCGGCCGCGGCCGGGGACGCCCTGGAGCGGACGGTGCACTACGGCGAGCTCGCCGAGGCGATCGTCGCGGCGGTGGAGCGGGACCCCGTCGACCTCATCGAGACCGTCGCGGAGCGCGTCGCGTCCGTGGCGCTCCGCTTTCCCGGAGTGCGGGAGGCGACGATCACCGTGCACAAGCCCGACGCGCCGATCCCGGCGCCCTTCGCGGATGTCTCGGTGACGGTCACGCGCGTCTCCCGAGAGGACACGCGATGATCGCGCAGGTGGTTCCGGTGCTCCTCGCCTTCGGTGCGAACCTCGGCGACCGCGGCGAGACGATCCGGGCAGCGCAGCGTTCGCTGGCGGCCGCGGACGGGATCAGCGGTCTCGTCGCCTCCCCGCTCCGCGAGACCATCGCGCTCACCGGGGAGGGCCCGGATCCCGACGCCCCGCGCTATCTCAACGGTGTGGCGACGGCGGAGACGACGCTGACGGCGCACGAGCTGCTCGACCTCACCCAGGCGATCGAGGCGGCGTTCGGGCGGGTCCGCGATGTGCGCTGGGGGGACCGCACGCTCGACATCGACCTCATCCTGTACGGGGGCCGCGTGCTGCGCGACGAACGACTCACGGTGCCGCACCCCCGTGCGCACGAGCGCGATTTCGTCCTCGCCCCCTGGCACGACCTCGATCCCGACGCCGTGCTCATGGGGCACGGCCGCGTCGCCGACCTGCTCGCACGGGTGGGCGACACGACGAGGCCCTTCGATGAGGGAGAAGACGAGGGGCGGCGATGAGGAGAATCGAGCGAACGAGCCCCCTCGCCGTGCTCGCGGCGCTCACGATGGGGGCCGCGATCGGACTGCTCACCCAGTTCGTCCTCTCGAACCGGGGCGCTCCGCCGCTCGTGCCCCCGCTGTCGTTGCCGGTCACACTCGTGCTGATCGGGGCGGTGCTGCTCGG
>JAPSIU010000133.1 GCA_031178565.1 Leucobacter sp.
CTAGCAGCTCCATCTCGACGCCCTGAGCACGCCTCATCTCCACGAACTCCTTGAAGACCTGACGCTGCTCGTCGGTGAAGAAGTAGGTCATCGCGCCGTTCGCCTTGAACTCGAAGCTCGGGCCGAGCATCTCGGAGAATTCGTCGTAGAGGGCGCGGCCCGCTCGAGAGAACTCGAGTTGGAAGCCCGCGGCGCGGTTGTGCATGTGCAGGAAGCCCATGTTCCGCCCCGAGGCCCCGAACGCGACTTCACGGGACTCCACGACCACGACATCGTGGCCCTTGGAGGCCAGGAAATAGGCGGTCGAAATGCCCACGATGCCGCCGCCCACCACGACGACGTCGGCCTTGTCCAGAATCATCTGTTGCTGCTCCTCAATAGTTCGCGCGACCGGGTCTCCACGATTCACCCGGCGCCTTTGTCAGCCAGCTTCGACTACTTCGTCGACCCGTGTTTTGTGAGAATTCAAAGCCCTCCGGTCTGCGGTGTCAATTCGCACCATTCACCCCGCAGAGTGCGCGACCTACGCTGGCAGACATGACGAACAAGAACGCAGTGGTGACAGGCGCAGGATCGGGTATCGGCCGCGGTATCGTGGAGGCCCTTCTGGACAACGGATACACGGTTTGGGCGACCGACCTCTCGGAGGAGAGGCTCGCAGAAACCCGAGAGGTGCTGGGGGCTCCCGACGGACTCCGCACCCGCGCGGTGGACGTGACCGACTACGCATCGCTCGAGACCCTGGCGGGAGAAGTGGTCGACGAGGGCGGCAGCCTCGACGCATGGGTCAACTGCGCCGGCGTCTTCGACGGGTACTCCGACGTGCTGGAGACCACACCGGATCTCTGGGACAAGGTGCTGACCATCAACCTCACCGGCTCCTTCTACGGCTGCCGCGTGGCAGCGCAGCACATGACGGCGCAGAAGTCGGGGCGCATCGTCACGGTGGGTTCGGTCGCCGGCCAGCGCGGCGGCGCCGACGGGATCGCGTACGCGGCGTCGAAGGCCGGTCTCGAAGGCATGACCCGGCGTCTTGCCAAGGATGTCGGCCCGTCCGGGATCACCGCGAACGTCGTCGCCCCCGGCACCATCCACACGAACCTGCGCGCCACCTCCGAGGAGGTGCTCGGTGACCTCGTCTCATCGCAGCAGCGAGGCATCGGGGTGTCCGGCCCCGAGCTCCTGGACTTCCTCATCCCCGCGCAGCGCTTCGGCCTGATCAGCGAGGTCGCGGCCGTCGTCGCCTTCCTCGCATCGGACGGCGCCGGCTACGTGAACGGCCAGGTTATCGCCGTCGACGGCGGATGGACGGCGGTGTAACCCTTTCATCGGGATGGCCGGCTGCGCACACTTGCGCGGCCGGCCGCAGTCATTCAGAGGAAGCCCAGCCCTCATGATCGAACCGCACGAGATCTACGCGGCGCCACTGCGCGAAGAAGAACAACGCATGGCGGCCGCAGGATCAGCAGCCCCCGCAGCTCCCAGACCTACGACCACAGTCTCACCGGCTGGTGCGCTCGCGAGCAGCACCGACCTATTGTTGCGGGTCGTCGCGAAGAACCCGGACGACCTCTACCGTGTGAGCGAGGAGATCCGACTCTGCCCGGGCATCAACCGGACCTCGACCAGCCTGTTCCTCCGGCAGGTGATCCCGTAGCGCGTCACAGGGCTGCTCCGCGAGGGACTCTCGGAGTAAGCCCTTCGAGACGCGGAGAGCGGGCCGGAGAACATGTGCTCTCCGGCCCGCTCTCCGCGTTGGGGCGGACGGGGTACTATCAGCTCTCGGTCCCGGAGACCGCCAGCGCGCGAACCGCAGTGGCATCGTCGATAACCCCGAGGAGCTCCCCCGCGGACGAGGCCACGACGACCGGGCGACCCGTGTCGATGAGATTCTTCATCACGCCCTGGAGGAGCACGTCTCCGTCGACGGTCGCCGTCTCGAACCCCAGGTCGCCCAACGCTTTCCCGGCGCGGCTCGGCTCGAGCAGATCCTGCGCCGTCACGGTGAACGGCGCGCGAGCAGCCGGACGGACGACCGCCACCCCTTCACCGCGCTGCGCAAGTGTGGTGAGCGCCTCGTCGGTCAGCGTATCCGGGGAGAGCTCGACGGCGCTACGCGCGATGGTCTCCGCGCGTACGACCTTCGCCCGCGGCGCCTCGACCGCGAACCGCCGCACATAGTCGTCCGCCGGCTTCAGCACGATCTCCTCGGGAGTACCGACCTGCACCAGCACACCGTCCCGCATGATCGCGATGCGATCCCCCACCTTCAACGCCTCCGTCAGGTCGTGAGTGATGAAGATCGAGGTCTGGCTGCCGGCCCGCGCCAACCGCATCAGCTCGTCCTGCAGATCCGTCCGGATCAGCGGATCGAGCGCACTGAACGGCTCGTCGAGCAGCAGCAGCCGCGGATTCTGCACGAGCGCACGGGCCAAGCCCACGCGCTGCCGCATGCCGCCGCTGAGCTCGCTGGGGAACTTGTTCTCGGTCCCCGAGAGCCCCACCAGCTCCACCATATGATGCGCCCGGTCCTCGCGCTCCTTCCGCGGCACTCCCGCCACCTCGAGCCCGTACGCGACGTTCTGCAGCACCCGGCGGTGAGGGAGCAGCCCGAAGTGCTGGAACACCATCGCCCAATCCCGGCGACGCTGCTCGGCGAGCTGAGCCTTCGAGAGCGTGAGCACATCGTTGCCGTCGATATCGACCAGGCCCGCCGTCGGCTCGATCAGCCGGGTGAGACACCGGATCAGGGTCGACTTGCCGCTACCGGAAAGCCCCATCACGACGAACGTCTCGCAGGGCCGGACATCGAACGACACCCCCCGAACCGCGGTCATATGATCTGGCACATCCGCGGCACCGCCTCGATACTCTGCGAGCGCCCGCGAGGGGTGCGGCCCGTACACCTTCCAGAGGTCCTCGACGTGGATCGCCGAGCCCGCGTCAGACGGGTCGCTGCCGGGGATGCGGATCTGCTCGGTCGGAATCTGAATCCTACCCGTAAGCGGAAATCGAATCTGTTTCGCCATTGTCTTTATCCTCGCTAGTGCGTCGTTGCTGCGTGCTGGGCGGATGCGACCGTCTGCGCGCATCCGTTGAAGAGTCGGTCGAGGACCACGCCGAGCAGGAACATCGCGAGCCCCGCCTCCATCCCGAAGCCGAGGAGCGCGCGAGTCACGGCGGTGAGAATATCGGCACCCAGGCCGGGTGCTCCGATCATGGCGCTCACGACCGCCATCGCCAGCGCCAGGAGCAGCGCCTGGTTGAGACCGACCATGATCGTCTGGAGTCCCATCGGCACTCTGATCTGACGCAGGATCTGTCCGGGCGTCGCCCCTGAGATCAGCGCGGCCTCGATCACCTCGCTGTCGACTCCGCGCAGACCGGTGTTGGTGAACCTGATCATCGGCGGCAGAGCGGCAATGATGGTCGCGAACACGGCGCCGACCTCTCCGACTCCCAAGAGCATGACCGCTGGAATGATGAGCAGATAGATCGGCAGCGTCTGCATGATGTCGAGAATCGGTCGGATGATCGCCGCCGCCCGATCGTTCATCGCCATGAGCACTCCGACCGGGAAGCCGAGCAGGACCACGAGCGTCAGCGCGACCGTCACCACGGTCATCGTCTCCACCGTGGACTCCCACATGCCGAGGCACCCGATCAGCATCACCCCGGCGCCGAGAAGCAGTCCCTGGACCTTGCCGAGCATCAGCACACCGAGCACGGCGGTAGTCGCGACGATCAGCACCCAGGGGATTCCCGCGAAGACGCTGCCGATGAAGTTGAGCCCGTAAGTCTGCGTCCCTCCGCTCACACCGTCGAGGAGCGGGCCCCAGGTGGTGGTGATCCAGATCACCGCGTCTTCAACCGGCTGTCGCAAACGCAGGGGTGTTCCCCACGGGGGATCGGAGAAGTACTGCCACGGACCTCGAATCGTCTGGGACGCGATGACGACGAGGATGAAGAGCGCAAGGCACAGCTGGGCGCTGCCGTACGGAGGCCGCAGGAAACGAAGCACCCGTTCTTTCAACCCGGCTGGTTCGGAGTCCTGCGAATTCAGCCGCGACCGCTCGGATCGGCGGGAGGTGGCGCGGTCGAGGATGACCGCGAAGAGCACCAGCGCGATTCCGCCCTGCAGGGCGTCGCCGAGCGCGAGTCGGCTCAGCCCGCTCCAGATCGGGGCCCCGAGACCGGCCGCCCCGATCATCGCCGCCATGGTTGCCATGCCGATGGCGTACATGATCAGCTGATTGGTGCCGGCGCTGATGCTGGGGGCGGCCATGGGCAGCTTCACATCGAACAGCAGCCTTCGCCGTGTCACCCCGAGGGAGACCGCGGACTCGAGTGTGTCGGCCGAGACGTTCCGCAGCCCGACACTGGTCATCCGTGCGAGAGGGGGCAGCGCCCAGATCACCGTCACGACCAGCGCTGCTGCGTTTCCGATGCCGAACAGGAACACGACGGGCACGAGATACGCGAATGCCGGGAAGGCCTGCATCGCGTCGAGCAGCACGCGGACCACCACGTTTGTCCGGGGTCCGATCGATCCGACCATACCCACGAGGATGCCCAGAACGAAGGACACCCCGACGGCCACCACCATGAACGCAATGGTCTGCACCGTGTAGTCCCAGAGACCGGAGAGCACGACCCAGACGAACAGGATGACCGCGATGCTGGCCAGCTTCCACCCTCTGAAATAGGCGAGGGCGAGTACGATACCCGCGGAAAGAATGACGGGCGAGATCGAGCTCAGCACACTGAGCAGAACCTCGAACAGGCCCTGCATCGAGTCGGCCAGGGGTTCGTATGCCCACGGTGCGCTCTCGGCGAAGCTGGTGAAGCCCGACTCGAAGGCGTCTCCGAAGGGAATCCGCAGGCTGGATGGGAAGGTCTGCGGCCCCCAGATCGCGACCCCGATGGCCACGATCGCGATGACGATACAGAGCGCCCAGGTGGGCCGGAATCGTCGAGATTCCGACCCACCCCGCTGAGTAACGCTCATCAGGACTGCTTCGCCCAACCGGCCCAGACGTCTCGGTTGTCGTCCATCCAGGCTTCGACGGCCTCCTTCGGCGAGAGCCCGTCATCGATCACCATGAGCTGCATCTCCTGCAACTGACCGTTGTTCAGGTCGTAGTTCTTGATGATGTTCCAGGTGGTCGGATGATCGTCCTTGATCGTTTTCGAGGCCGCCTGGTAGATGATCGTCTCGGGCCACTGGCACGCGTACGTGTCGCCCCAGCACTCGTCCGTGTATTCGGGGAACTCGACGCGGGTGAGGTCGTACTTCTGCGTCATGTAGTTCGGGCGCCACATGAGGCCGAGCCAGGGCTTCCCCTGCTCGTAATTGCTCGTGAGGTCGGCGTACAGCGCGGCCTCGGACCCTGCGAAGACCATCTCGTAGTCGAGACCGAGGTTGTCGATGCGCGGCTGGTCCCCGTACGCGAACGCCCAGGACTCGGCGCCCGACATGTACTGGCCCTTATCACCCGTCTTCGCGGTGGCGAAGACATCCTTGCACTCGTTCAGCGCTTCCCAGTCGGGAAGCCCCGGGCAGGCGGGCTCGATTCCGCGCTCTTCATCTCCCTCGATGACATAGGTGGGGACGTACCAGCCCTCCTCGCCGGGGTAGTCGGTCGTGCCGACCTCGACGACCGTCTTTTCCTGCTCGACGTACTTGTCCCAGAGCTCGGGGGTCTGCCACCGCCAGAACACCATCGCGACGACGGGTTCCCCCTTCCCCATGGCTGCCCAGGTCTCCGTGATCGCGCTCTGCAGCACCTCGGCCTCGCCGCCGAGCGCGTTCACCGTTTCGGTCATCAGGTTGGCCTGGATGTCCTGCTCAAGATCGCCACCGGTGGAGAACTGCACCTTGCCCTCCTCCTGCAGCGCCTCGGCGATCACGGGATCCACCTCTTCCGTCGCGGATCCCGTGGCTTCCTGCGGCGTGCAGCCCGCCAGCAGGCCCACTGCGCAGAATGCGGCGACTCCCGCCGACAGCCATTGCTTGTTGCGCGAACCTCGAGAGTTGGTAAGCATCGTTGCCTCCTGGTGATTGATCCATCTTGTAGATGCGGTCGAGCTGCGTGCCCGTCGCAGGTGCGGGGTGAAGCTGTCTGCGCGGGTGGCGGAGGGCTCATTCCCTCGCAGTACAGTCAAGAATCCTGAGGAGCCATCGACCACTGGAAATATTCCAGCCGAGCGGACGCTGTTCGTGAATCCCCCAACGGACCGATGGCACCCGCCTCGGGCATAGTTGGGGCATGCGGCGCTCATCGCACTTGACCCACTTCGGAGTTCTGGAAGCCGAATCCGATGGGAAGTCGCTGCGCACACGCGCTTGGCACGGAGACCCCGATCCGCGGCGGATCATCGACAACGTGGCCAGTAGCCAGCATCACCCCGCGCGGATCCTGCGGCCCGCGGTGCGGCAGGGCTGGTTGGAGCGAGGCCCCGGTGGGTCGGGGCGCGGCGACGAGCCGTTCGTCGAGGTCGAATGGGACGAGGCACTCGACCTCGCGGCGGCAGAACTCCGTCGGGTCTACAGCGAGCGCGGTTCGTCGGCCGTGTACGGCGGCTCGTACGGCTGGTCGAGCGCCGGGAGATTCCATCACGGGCAGAGCCAGTTGCACCGGTTCCTGAACTGCCTGGGCGGCTACGTCTCCGCCGTCGGCGACTACAGCTACGGGACTTCCGGCGCGATCCTGCCGCACGTCTTGGGGGCATCCCCCGCCGATGTGATGGTGAACGGGACGACCTGGGAGGTCATCGCCGACCACACCGAGCTCTTCATCTCCTTCGGCGGTCTCTCCGAGAAGAACTCCGCCGTCGGCCCGGGCGGGATCGGACGTCACGTCACGAGGAGCGCGATCGAGAAGGCGCGAGCCGCCGGCTGCCGATTCGTGGACATCACGCCGATCCGCGACGACGCCTTCGCGGAGGCGCACACGGAATGGATCGCACCCGTCCCGGGATCAGACACGGCGCTCATGCTCGCGCTCGCCTACGTCCTCGACGCGGAAGGCGCCGTCGACGCCGCCTTCATCGAGAAGTACACCGTCGGATACGAACGGTTCCTCCCCTATCTGCGGGGCGAGTCCGACGGCGTGCCGAAGACGCCGGGATGGGCAGCACCCCTCACCGGGGTCTCCGCCGAGGTCATGACCGATCTCGCACGGCGCATGGCGCGGAGCCGCACCATGCATGGCTGCCGCTGCCCCCGCTGCCGCAGCAACACCCAGGCCGGCAGCGACCTTGCCGGAGATGCCCGCCTTGCC
>JAPSIU010000134.1 GCA_031178565.1 Leucobacter sp.
GGTCCTCGCGCTCCGCGAAGACCGACCCGTCCGGCTGATCCGGAAGTCCGAGCGGATGATCGTGAGATCTCCGCACGGCGGCATCTCCTACTCCCGGGTCTCACCCGGGAGCGGTCGGCTGGAGGTGCTCGCGGGTGAACTTGCGGCGGGGGCCGCGTCGAGCGAAGAGCCGTGGTCGCACCCGCCGAGCGAGGAGTGCGTGCTCGTGATGTCGGGGACCCTGACGCTCGAGGTCGAGGGCGAGGAGTTCGAGCTCGGGCCGGGCGACAGCGCGTATTTCCAGTCGGTGCGGCCGCACCGCTTCGTGAACCGGACGCCCGACCCCGTGACCTTCACGATCTCCGTGTCCCCTCCGAGTCACTGACCCGCCGAACTGAAACTTCATCTGTATTGAAGTTCGATTCAATCTGAGTAAACTGGGTGCGCGCGAGAAACTCTCGCGCGAGGACCGCCGTGAAACCTCGGCGGGCCGACCTACTCGGATCACAGGTGCCCCATGAGTCAGGACCGGGCGGCAGCGCCCCTCGTATTTCGAATCGGCCTCTTCGGCGCGTTCATCGCGCCCCTCATCTTCGTGGTTTCCACGATCGTGTTCTTCGTGGTGTTCCGAGCCTTCGACATGAACGCGTTGACCGCGGCGGCGCTCGCCGGTCTCTTCGTCGCCGCGCCGTTCGCCCGCAACTATCAGTCGTTCTGGGAGGCGGTGGTGCGAGGCGTCTCCTCCAAGACGTCCGTCACTCTGATCCTGCTGCTCTTCTCGATCGGCCTCACGTCTTCCCTCATCAAGTCGACGGGCATCTCCGAGGGCTTCATCTGGCTCTCGCTCTCCCTCGGCGTGCACGGCGGCCTCTTCATCGCGATCACGTTCGCCGCCGTCTGCGCGATCGCGATGGCGACGGCGTCGTCCCTCGGCACGATGTTCACGGCGTTCCCCATCTTCTATCCGGCCGGCGTCGTGCTCGGGGCGGACCCGGTGCTGCTCGCGGGAGCGATCCTCTCCGGGGCGCTCTTCGGCGACAATCTGGCTCCCATCTCGGACTCGACCGTCATCTCGTCGACCACGCAGCGCTATCGGACGCGTCAGGGGACCGCCGAGGTGCCGGGTGTGGTCGGCAGCCGCCTGCGCTATTCGCTCACGGCTGCGGCCGTCGCCTTCTGCCTCTTCCTCGGCATCGGCATCGTGGTCTCGCCCGGGAGCGGGGCGGTCGCGGGCGCCTCTCCCGATGATTTCTCCGCGCGGGGGCTCTGGATGCTCATCGCGGTGATCGTGCTGCTCGGCACGGCGATCGTGACGCGCAACATCTTCAAGGCCGTCACCGCGGGTCTCGTGTCGGGCATCGTCGTCGGACTCCTCAGCGGCGTTCTCGAGCCGTCGGGTGTCATCGGGGTCGAGGGGGACGCGATCACCGGCTTCCTGGTCGGCGGCGTGGCGGGCATCCTGCCGATCATCGGCCTGAACGTCGGGATTTTCGGCATGCTCGGCGTGCTCGAGAGCGCGGGCGTTCTGGACCGCCTCGTGGAGAAGGTGGTCTCGGGCGGCTGGGTGACCACGCCGCGCCGGGCCGAGATCGCGATCGGAGCCGGAATCCTGGCGACGACCACCCTCTTCGCCGGGGTGAACGGTCCGTCGATGCTCGTCTTCGGGCCCATCGCGGACCGGATCGGCGCTCAGGTCGGACTGCATCCGTACCGCAGGGCGAACGTGATGGACTGCTTCGCGCTCGGCCTCGGCAGCGTCGTACCGGTCGTCAGCTCCTTCCTCTTCATCGCGAGCCTGCTCACGGTCGACCAGGGGGATGCCCCGGCGCTCGATCCCATGTCCATCTTCACCGGCGCCTTCTACCCGCTCGTGCTGACCTGCGTGATCGCGATCGCCGTCATCACGGGCTGGGGTCGGCGTTTCGAGGGCGAGAACGGGGCCGTCGAGAAGGACGCGGCGAATGCCGTCATCGTCGGCGATCGCACGCCGACCGACGCGTCGAGCCGCGTCCAGGCCTCATCGGAATCACAGTAGGGAGAATTTTCATGACACACACGACCGCAGCACTGACCCCCGCCCAGTTCCGCCGCAGCTTCCCGGCGCTCGACGAGGCACCTCATTTCGCGAGCTGCAGTCAGGGAGCGCTCTCGGACCGCCTTGCGCACACGATGCAGCGCATGACGGCCGGACTCATGGACGAACAGGCGCCCTGGGGATCCTGGGTCGGCAAGGTGGAGGAGTATCGCAGCCTCGCGGGCCGCTTCCTCGATGTCGACGGCGAGAACGTCGCGGTGCTCTCCTGCGCCTCGGAGGGGGCCTACCAGGTGGTCTCCTCACTCGACTGGAGCGGCGATCGGAACCGGCTCGTCACGTCGGATCTCGAGTTCCCGTCCGTCGGCAATGTGTGGCGGGCGCAGCACGAAGCGATCGAGGTGGTCAACGTCGCGGGCGTCGAGGCCGCGCTGCACGCCGAGAACTGGATCCCGCTGATCGACGAGCGCACGAAGCTCGTCTCGATCCCGCTCGTGAGCTACATCAACGGCACACGACCGGAGGTCGAGCGTGTGATCGAGCACGCGCACTCCGTCGGGGCGCTCGTGTTCGTCGACGCGTATCAGGGCGCGGGAGTGGTTCCCTTCTCCGCGACGGAGCTGAAGTGCGACTTCCTCGTGAGCGGCAATCTGAAGTACCTGCTCGGCCTCCCGGGGATCGCGATGCTGTACGTGCGGGATTGCGCGAACGTGGAGCGCGCGGCGCAGCTCACGGGCTGGTTCGGCAGAGTCAACCCCTTCGCGTTCGACCCGGCGGGCGTCGACTACCCGCAGAACGCGCGCCGTTTCGAGCTGGGCACCCATCCGATCCCGTCCGCGTACGCGGGCGTCGCGGGCTTCGAGATGATCGCCCAGGTCGACCCGGTCGAGGCCTGGGACCACGTCGTCGCCCTGCGCGAGCGCCTGGCGGAGGAGCTCGTGGCGCTCGGTCTGACGATCGACTACCCCGAGGATCCCGCGCATCGCGGCCCTCAGGTCGCTCTGATGGGAGAGGATCCCGACGCGCTCGCCGCTCGCCTCGCCGAGCGCCGGATCGGAACATCGCCGCGCGGAGAGCGCCTGCGTCTCTCGCTGCACGCCTACTCCGCGGAGCGCGACATCGACGCGCTCGTGAGCGCGCTGCGCGAGGTGCGGGAGCGGTAGCCGGCCTGCCCGCACTCGCGGGTCGTCCGCGTGGAACGAGGAAGGGGCCCGGCAGATGCCGGGCCCCTTCCTCGTTCTCGAAGATCGCGCTCAGTCGCCGCGCAGGATCGCGAGGATGCGCAGGATCTCGACGTAGAGCCAGATCAGCGTGACCATGAGGCCGAACGCGGCGGACCACGCCCACTTCTCGGGAACGCGGTTCTTGACGCCGTTCTGGATCAGCTCGAAGTCCATGACGAGCGAGTAGGCGGCGAGGAGCACGGCGAGTGCGCCGATCGCGACGCCGAGCCAACCCGAGCGCATGCCGAACGGATTGTCGGTGAGCCCGAACATCACCATGCCGAAGTTGATGAGCGAGAACGCCGCATAGCCGATGATCGCGACCATGAAGATCTTGTTGAGGCGGGGGCTCGTGCGCACCTTGCCGCTGCGGAAGAGCAGCAGGGTCACGCCGAAGACCGAGAGCGTGCCGATGATCGCCTGCGAGACGATCCCGGCCCACTGAGCCTCGAAGATCCCGGAGATGCCCCCGAGGAAGACGCCCTGGAAGACCGCGTAGAGCACGATCAGGGGAACGCTCGGCTCCTTCTTGAACGCGTTGACGAGGCCGAGCACGAGGCCGATGATCGCCGCGGGCAGCGCGAGGGCCGGCATGAACCAGCCGACGGCGCCGAAGGCGAGCACGATGAGGAACAGCATCACCGTCTTCGAGATGGTGTTCTCGTAGGTCATCGGCTTGTCGGAGGGGGTGATGACCGGCGGCTGTTCGATCCCCGCACCCGCGTCGGCGACGGGCGTGTCGACGCCCGGACGCTGCGTCTGTGCCGCGGGCTGCTCGTAGATACGGCGCAGCTCGTCAGCGGTGAGGGTCTTGCCGTTCAGTGCCGGGTTGTTGCTGAGAGCCGGATTGCTCATGCGTCGGAATCCTTTCCTGGCGTATGGTTCCCCATCAGCCTATCCGAGCATCGCTTTGCAGCGGGTGTGAGATCGCCGATCGGCCTCGGTCCGACGCGGATGTTCGCGCACAGCGGTGCGGGACGGCAGGAGTGCGCGGACGAATGCGGTTCGATCTTCGCTCACAGTAAGCATCCGCAGTTTGATATCCACAGATCTGGATTCCCGCCCCGGCTCTGTGAGCCGGTGACGTATCGTAGTGGCTGAGAAAACCTGTCGGGCACGTCGGAGCCGGAGGAGGTGCAGTATGTCGCTCGAAATGCATACGACCCTGGTCACCGCTGCAGTTCTGCTGATCTCGCTCGCAGGCGGGTTCGGCTGGATGATTCATCGGATGGATGCCTCGGAGATCCGGCTGGCCACAAGGATCGAAGCTGTGGACGAGGGGCTTTCGCGCAGGATCGAAGCCGTGGACGCGAAGCTCTCCGAGCAGATCTTCGACGCGCGGCAGGATCTCACCGATGTGAAGGTCTCTGTCGCCAGGCGGGAGAGCCCGTCGAGACCTCCGCTGATTCTCGCCCGGTGACCGAGCCGCCACCCGCGTCGGCTGATCGCGGGCCACAGTCGATCCGCCGCTGTTTTAGGGTGGGATGCATGGACAGCCGGGATCGAGGCCCGCTCGTGATCGGGCACCGCGGCGCGCCGGGGTACCGGCCCGAGCACTCCGCCTCCGCCTATCGCCTCGCTTTCGAACTCGGAGCCGACGCCGTCGAACCCGACATCGTCGTGACCCGGGACGGCGTGCTGGTCGTGCGCCACGAGAACGAGATCTCCGGCACGACCGACGTGGCCGATCGGCGCGAGTTCGCGGACCGCCGCACCACGAAGTCGGTCGACGGGAAGCGCCTCACGGGCTGGTTCACCGAGGATTTCACCTGGGCCGAGCTGTCGACGCTGCGCTGCCGCGAGCGGCTGGGTCGGGTGCGGCCCGAGAACCGCGACTACGACGACGTCGAGCCGGTGCTGCGGCTCGGCGACGTGCTCGGGATCGTGGATGCCGAGAGCGCTCGCCTCGGCCGCGATCTCCAGGTGGTGATCGAGATCAAGCACGCGCAGTTCCTGCTCGACCAGGGCCACGACATCGGAGCGCTGCTGCTCGACGAGCTCGTCGCCCGCGGCTGGGACGACCGCGCCGACCGACTCGTGATCGAGTGCTTCGAGCTGAGCGTGCTGGAGCGGCTCCGGGACGCCGGCGCGCGCGCGAGCCTCGTGTTCCTCGCCGAGCGATTCGGGTCGCCGGCCGACGAGAGCGCCAGGCCCGGACGGTCGCACAGCTACGCCTGGTACCGCAGCGATCCGGGGCTCGACCTGCTCGCGTCCCGCGTGGAGGGGATCAGCGTCGCCAAGGGCAACCTGATCCGTCTGGGCGCGCTCGGCCGCGCCGTGGGTACGACCGACCTGGTGCGGCGGGCGCACGAGCGCGGACTGCGCGTCTTCACCTGGACGCTGCGCCCCGAGAACCGCTTCCTCAACGTGCGCTTCCAGACCTCGGTCCGGGGGGCGGACTGGGGTGACTGGCAGAGCGAGTTCTCGCTCGTGCTGAGCTCGGGGGTCGACGGCATCTTCGTGGATCACCCCGATCTCGGAGTGGCGATCCGCGACGCGCAGCCGTAGCCTCAGACCTGTTCCCCGACGAGGTTCCGCTCCATCAGCCCGCGCAGTTCCGCGCCGCGGTGGCCGCGGTCGAGCAGGAACCCGAGTTTCGCGATCGCCGCTTCGGGCGTCAGGTCGGATCCGTCGATGACTCCCGCCGCCGCGAGCTCGCGCCCCACCGCATAGCGGGCGAGGTCGATCCTGCCGCTCGGGCACTGCGTGATCGCGACCACCGGCAGCGTCGCGCAGAGCTCGCGCAGTGTGCCGAGCATCCCCGGCCGGGCCATCGGGGCGTTGCCGCTGCCGTAGCACTCGAGCACGAGCCCGTCGGGCCGGCCGCCCACCGCTGCGCGCAGGTCCTCCGCCGTGACCGCGGGCACGAACCGGAAGGAGAGGATGCGGGCGGGGCCGCGGGGCGGATCCTCCGCGGCCGCGACGGCCGGGACGCCCTGCGGGTCCGGGCCGAGCGCGCGTTCAGCGCGGAACGCGCGCCGCGAAGCGGTGTCCTGTTTCGTCGCCCGCACCGCCGGTAACAGCTCGCCGCCGAAGGCGATCGAGACCGGTGCGCCGGGCGCAGCGCGGACGGATGCGCGGAGGGCGAGCGTCAGATTGTCGACCGCGTCGGTGTCGGGCGCGGCGTGGGGGAGCTGGCTGCCGGTGACGACGACGGGTGCGCCGATATCGGCCAGCTCGAACGCGAGCCTCGCCGCGGTGTAGGCGAGGGTGTCGGTCCCGTGCGTGATGACGACGCCTCGCGGGCGCTGCGTGCGCACCCGGGCGCGAACCGCCCGTGCGATGCGCGGGGCCGTGTCGGCGTCGGCATTGGCGCTGTCGGTGGCCGGGAGCAGGTGGTTGACGCGGTGCTCGATGCCGAGCGGCCGGCAGATGCCGCCGACGAGCGACTCCAGGATCTCCGGGAAGTCGGGGTCGGGGGAGAGCCCCGCGTCGGTCTCCCGCATCCCGATCGTGCCACCCGTCGCGAAGACGAGGACGGACGGGCGCTGGGGGCTGGATTCTGGCATGCCCTCCATTCTTCCCGAAATCGCCCGACGCCCTTCCGCGGGCGGTGAAAGCGTCTCGGATTCTTCGGCTTGCATCAACATCTGACCTAGATTAGGGTTGCCTAATGTGAAGAACGCGCCAGTGAAGCCTCTCCTCCCCGGGGAACTCCGTTGCGAGGATCTCGCGCTCAGCTACGGGCGCACGCGGGTCGTCCACGACGTCTCGCTGCGGCTTCGGCCCGGGGCCGTGACGGCCCTCGTCGGCCCGAACGGCAGCGGCAAGTCGACGGCGCTACGAGCCCTCGCCCGGCTGCACCGCATCGAGGCGGGAACGGTCTCCATGCTCGGGGAGGACGGGGTCTCCGACGCGGCGTCGCTCACCCCCTCCGCGTTCGCGAAGGCGGTCGCGATGCTCTCGCAGGCCCGGCCCCACCCGTCGGGACTCGCGGTCCGCGACGTCGTGACCTTCGGCCGCCACCCGCACCGTCGACGGTTCGCGGGACTCGCCGACGAGGATCGCTCGGCGATCGAGCGGGCGCTCCGCCTC
>JAPSIU010000135.1 GCA_031178565.1 Leucobacter sp.
GTTCGCCCAGGCCGCCCACTCCGGACTCGACAGCTGCGCTCCCGATCCCGCTCCCGAACCATCCGGGCCCGTGCCCGGGAGGCCGAAGATCGCGGAGCCGGCGCCCCCGGTGGAGACCGGGTGCGACAGCGCCTGCGCTCGCGCGGCGACGATGGGGGCGCGGTTGAGCGAAGCGGCGGCGACGGACGCGTTGTCGATGATGCGGTTGACGATCATGTCGACGACTTCCGGCTCGACCTCGACGGGGTCCGCGGCGACCTCGGCGATCTTCCAGGCGAGCTGATCCTCGCGGGCGAGGCGCTCCTCGCTGCGGTGCACGCGGACGTGGTGGGTGACGGTCATTGCTGTCCTTCCTGGACGGAGCCCTCGGAGGAGCCTTCGATGGAACTCAGAATGGATGCGAGCGCGTTGTGCAGGTGCACGTGGGTGGCGTGCGCGGCGAGATCGGCGTCGCCCGCCGCGATCGCCTCGGCGATCAGGGCGTGCTCCTCCGCCGACGCCCGCAGACGGGCACGGTTGTCTCGCGAGAGGCGGCGGGCGCGGGCGAGGTGGGTGCGGATCGTACGCAGCGCCTGGGTGAGGTAGACGTTGTCGACCGCGGCGTCGAGCGCGCCGTCGAAACGGCCGATGAGGGTGTAATAGCCGTCGACGGCGTCCTCCTCCTCTGGGCGTGCGACCGCGAACGCCCCCGACAGCGCCCGGAACGGCTCCCGGTCCCCCCGCCCCGCCGCGAGCCGCGCTGCGGTCTCCTCGAGCGCCCGACGCGCTTCGAAGAGCGCCCGAATGTCGTCGGTGTCGAAGCCGGACACGACGAGCACCCGGGGGGACTGCTGCCGCACGAGGCCGTCCGCGACGAGACGTCCGATCGCCTCGCGCATCGGGGTGCGGCTCACGCCGAGGCGCGAGGCCTGTTCGACCTCGCCGATCACCGCGCCGGGAAGGAGCACCCCGCTCTGGATCTCGTCGAGCAGCGTCTCGTACGCCCGTTCGCTCGCCCGCATGCGGCACCTCCTCCACCGTCAATGTATACATAAAGCCGGAGCAGATCAATAAATCCGCAGAATCATCGGGTGAGCGTATACGGAATGCGAACCGCCTCCGTGTTCCGACACTCCGCTCGCGGCGCTACAGCTCGTCGATGACGATCTTCTTCATCTGCAGCATGCGCCCGAATGCCCCGGGCCGCTCCATGAGCTCCCCCATGTTCGCGGGGACGATCTGCCAGCTCACGCCGAAGGGATCCGCGAGCCACCCGCACTGCTCCGCCTCCGGCACCGCGGAGAGCGACTCCCACAGCCGGTCGATCTCGGCCTGATCTTCGCACAGCACCTCGAGCGACATGCCGCAGGTGAAGGAGAAGTCCTGCTCGACGCCCGAGTCCATCGCGGCGAACCACTGCTCCCCGATCCGGAAATCGCTGAACATCACCGAATCGGGCCGCGCGGGTCCGGTCTGCTGCTCGTAGGGCACCCGGGTCCCGATCTCCGAGTCCTCGAACACGCGGACGTACAGGTCGGTGGCCTCCACCGCGCGGTTCTGCGCCGCGCCCCCGAACATCAGGGCGGGGATCACGAAGGGCCGCGGCTCGCCCGCGGGATCGGTCAGCATGAGCTGCCAGCTCACGCCGTAGCGATCCTCCACCCATCCGTATCGCTTGCTGAAGGGGTATTCTCCGAGCGGCATGAGTTCGCTTCCGCCGCCGGAGAGCGCCCGCCAGACGCTGTCGAGCCGCGCCCTCGCCGCATCCTCGTCACCGCCGAACATCAGGGGATCGAAGTTCAGCATGAGGGAGATCGACGGGTTGGGGCTGAATTCGCTACCCGCGTTGATGAGCGTGAGGCGCGTGCCCTCGATCTCGAGTGCGACCGTGAGCGGCTCCCCCGCGAAGTCCTGCTGGAAGTCGAGCAGCCCCTCGCTCGGATAGCGCGATTCCACGCGCGACACCGCGCCCGGGAACGCCGACGCGTAGAACTCGCCCGCCTCCTCCGCGTTGCGGTTGCACCAGATGTTCGGAACGATCTTCTGCGATTTCATGTTTCCATCTCCTCCGGTCCGATCCGCGCGGACACCTCCTCAGTATCCGCCGAGCCAGGCAGCGCCACAAGCGGTCCGCTCCCGGCCGCGGCGGGGGAACCGCGGAACCGGGATCAGCGGGTCGCGAGCCACTCCGCCGCGGTGACCGTGTCGAGGTCCGCTTCCGGTCCGGGCAGGATCGAGCCGTCGCGCAGCGCTCGGCCGAATCCGCCCGGCACCGGCACCTCGATGACCCGTCGGGACGCGCCCCTCGTCGAGAGGATCGCGCGCAGGAGGTCCGCGATCCGCATCTCCTCCGGGCCGGCGAAGTCGGCCGCGTCGCCCTCGGGGCCCGTCTCGGCGATCCGGACGAGCCTGGCCGCGACCGATTCGGCGGCGACCGGGCGGGACCGGACCTTCGGCACGACGAGCCACGGACCGAACGGCGCCGAGACCTGCTCCGCGAAGTCGAAGAACTGGGTCGTGCGCAGGATCGTCCACGGAACCGCTCCGCGCTCCACGGCCCGCTCCTGGGCGGCCTTGCCCGCGTAGTAGCCGTCATCGACGCGTGCGGCCCCGACGATCGACAGGGCGATGTGATGGGGCACGTTCGCGTCCCGTTCGGCGCGCAGAAGATTCGCCGTGACCGTCTCGAAGAACTCGATCACGGCCGGCGTGGAGCGGGTGGACGGGCCCGTGGCGTCGACCACGGCGTCGATCCCGCGGAGCTCGAGGCCGGATCCCGTGACGAGATCCACTCCGCGGCCTCGTGAGAGCACCGAGACCTCGTGCCCGGCGGCTTCGGCGAGCCGCACGACGTGCGCCCCGACGACCCCCGTGCCCCCTGCGACCGTGATCCGCATCACGCTGCCCTCCTCTCCCGAGATCATAGTTCCCGGGAGAGGTCCGGGTCACTCCCGCAGCTTCGCCCCGAAGGCGAGCTCGGCCGCGGCGACTCCCGCGAGCTTCGCCTCGCTCGCCTCCTCGGCCTTGAGCGTGCGGTCGTCGGCGCGGAAGCGCAGCGCGACGGTCAGCGCCTTCTGCCCGTCCTCGATCCCCGAGCCGCGGTAGTCGTCCACGATCCGCGCGTCCTCGAGCAGTTCGCCCGCTCCCGCGATCACGACCGAGAGCACGTCGCCCGCCGGGACGGTGTCCTCCACGACGAGCGTGAGGTCCTGCGTCGCTGCGGGATAACCCGACAGCGGGCGGGTCTCGGGTTCGCGCGCGGCGAGCTCGATGATCCGGTCGAGATCCAGTTCGAAGGCGGCGACGCGCCCCGGTAGATGGTGTTCCGCGACCAGCTCGGGAAGCAGCTCCCCGGCGACGCCGACGATCTCGAGCCCGCCCTCGTCGCCGTCGGCGTCGTCGCTGACGCGCACGCTCAGCTCGGCCGTCCGGCCGGGGTGGAACGCCCGGTGCTCGCCCTGCGACACCACGAGTTCGGCCGAAACCGATCCGGCGACGATGCGAGCAGCGTCGAGAGCGTCGGCCCAATCGTAGGAGCGCGCGGCCTCGCCCGGCTGCTTCGGCGTCGCGTCCCCGAGGAGCAGCGCCGCGGCGCGGCGCGGCTGCTGCGGGATCGAGGCGTCGAGCTCGGCGAGCACCTCGTCCGCGGGCTTCGCTCCGAGCGGCGGGACCGCATCGGTGCCGACCGCGGCCCCGCCCTCGAGCGGCACGAAGACCGAGCCGAACTCGATGAGCGCGAGATCCGTCATCCCTCGCGACGTGTTGCGCCGAGCCGCCGAGACGAGTCCGGGCAGCAGCGAGCGGCGGAGGAACGGAGCCTCGCCGTCGAGCGGATTCGCGAGCTTCACGGCGGCGACGAGCTCAGGCTCGGGAGCCCGCTCGGGAGCCGAAGCGGGCTCGGGCCCCGCACCGAAGGCCTCGAGCTGCGCACGCGTGACGAAGGGGTAGCTCTGCACCTCGTCGAACCCGGCCGAGGTCGAGACGTTCGCGGCGCGCCGGCGCAATCGCTGCTCGCGGGTGAGGCCGCGACCCGGCGGGGCGACCGGAAGGACCGACGGGATCCGGTCGTAGCCCACGATGCGGGCGGCCTCCTCGATCAGGTCGGCCGGACGGATCAGGTCGGAGCGCCAGCTCGGCGGCGTGACGAAGAGCAGATCCGGATCGCCCGCGGCGCCGAGGGAGATCGAGCAGCCGATCATCTCGAGCGCTCCGCGGATCTCCTCGTTCGTGTAGTCGGTGCCGAGCAATCCGTTCACGTCGGCGAGCCGCAGGCGCACGACGGGAGCCTCCCAGGGTGCGACGATCTCCGCGCCCGATTCGTCCGCCGTCCCTCCGGCGAGTTCCACGAGCAGTTCCACCATGCGCTGAGCCGCCGCGCGAGCGACGAGCGGGTCCACTCCGCGCTCGAAGCGCTTGGAGGCCTCGCTCGGCAGCTTATGACGGCGAGCCGTGCGCGCGATCGACACGGGATCGAAGGCGGCCGCCTCCACGAGCACGTCGACGGTGGTCTCGTCGGCTTTCGTCGAGTCGCCGCCCATCACGCCCGCGAGGCCGATGGCCCCGGACTCGTCCGCGATCACGAGGTCCTCGGGGTGCAGCGCGCGCTCCTGGCCGTCGAGAGTGACGAGCGTCTCCCCCGCAGCCGCCCGGCGCACCGTGATGCCGCCGGTGAGCTTCGCGAGATCGTAGGCGTGGAGCGGCTGCCCCAGCTCGAGCATCACGTAGTTCGAGATGTCGACCTCGAGCGAGAGCGAGCGGATCCCCGCGAGCTGCAGACGCGTCGCCATCCACGGCGGGGTGGGGCGCGTGCCGTCGATCCCGCGCACCACGCGCGCGATGAAGCCGCTCGCGCCCACGCGGCCGCGGATCGGCGCGTCGTCGTCGATCGCGACGGGGAAACCGCCGGCCGCGGCCGGCGAGACCGCCAGGGCCGGATCGCGGAAGGCCGCTCCCGTCGAGTGGCCGGACTCGCGCGCGACACCTCGGATGGAGAACGCGTAGCCGCGATCCGGGGTTACGTTGATCTCCACGGCCGTCTGGTCCAGGCCGAGCAGCGCCTTCGCGTCCTGGCCGGGGACGAGGAGATCGGGGTCGAATCCCAGCCGCGAGAGCACGATGATGCCGTCGTGCTCCTCCCCGAGCGAGAGCTCGCGAGCCGAGGCGATCATGCCGTCGGAGACGTGGCCGTAGGTCTTTCGAGCCGAGATCTCGAAACCGCCGGGAAGCACCGCGCCGGGCAGCGCCACGACGACCTTGTCCCCGGCCTCGAAGTTGTGGGCGCCGCAGACGATTCCGCGCACATCCTCGCCGCCGTCGGCCGCCCTCGCCCCAGAAGGCGCCACGCGCACACTGCACCAGTTCACGGTCTTTCCGTTGGAGTGCTTCTCGGGTTCGCGCGAGAGCACCTCGCCGACCACCACGGGTCCCGTCACGTCGAAGCGCCGGACCGACTCCTCCTCGAAGCCCACGCGCACGAGGTCGGCGTGCACCTCTTCGGGGGTCGCCCCCTCCGGCAGCGAGACGTACTCGCCGAGCCAGCTCAGTGGGATACGCATTAGACCAGTCCTCCGAACTGGTGGTTGAAGCGGATATCGCCCTCCACCATGTCCCTCATATCGTTGATGTCGTGCCGGAACTGCAGGGTGCGCTCGATGCCCCTTCCGAACGCGAAGCCCTGATACTCCCCGGGGTCGATCCCGGTCGCGAGCAGCACGTTGGGGTCCACCATGCCGCACCCGCCCCACTCGACCCAGCGCGCGCCGCCCTTGGCGTTCGGCTGCCAGACGTCCATCTCGGCGGAGGGCTCGGTGAAGGGGAAGAAGTTCGGCCGGAGGCGGATCCTGGCGCCCTCGCCGAACATCTGCCGGGCGAAGTGCTCGAGCGTGCCGCGGAGGTGCGCCATCGTGAGACCGCGATCGACCGCGAGCCCCTCGATCTGCTGGAACACGGGAGTGTGCGTCGCGTCGAGCTCGTCGGTGCGGTACACGCGGCCCGGAGCGACGACGTAGACCGGCAGCTCGCGACCCAGCAGAGCACGGATCTGCACGGGCGAGGTGTGGGTGCGCAGCAACAGGTGGCGGTCGGCGGGCTCCACGAAGAAGGTGTCCTGCATCGCGCGCGCGGGGTGGTCGGGGTCGAACCCGAGGGCGTCGAAGTTGAACCACTCGTGCTCGATCTCGGGGCCCTCCGCGATCTCCCAGCCCATTCCGACGAAGATGTCGCCGGCCTCCTCCTGGAGCTGGGCGAGGGGGTGCCGCGATCCGGCGCGGCGGCGCACCGGCGCCTCCGTCACGTCGACGGTCTCGGCGACGAGGCGCTCCTGCGCCTCCCGGGCGGCCAACTCGGTCTCGCGCCCCCGGTGCGCGCCCTCGATCCGGCCCCGGGCCTGCCCCATGAGCTTGCCGGTCGCGGCCCGCTGATCCTTCGGAACCTCGCGCATCCTGGCGTTCAGCCCGGCGATGGCCGAGGACTCGCCCGCGTGCTCGGTGCGGGCGGCTTTCAGCTCCGCCACGGTACCCGCCGCGGCGAATGCGGCGAGCGCCGCGTCCACTGCTGCTTCGACGGCTTCTGGGGAGATCGGATTGGGCGCCGCATCCGGGTTCGCTCTAGTCTCTGACACAGGGATCAAGCTTACCGTGCCCGCGCGGCCCGATTCGTGAACCCGCCGACTACACCACCGCCTGCACCCGGTTCAGGAACCGCCGCGTGCGCTCCTCCCGAGGGTGCTCGAAGACCTCCTCCGCAGGCCCCTCTTCGACGATGACGCCCTGGTCCATGAATACGACCCAGTCGGCGACCTCGCGCGCGAAGCGCATCTCGTGGGTGACGACGACCATCGTGAGCCCCTCGGCCGCGAGTTCCGTCATCACGCGCAGCACCTCGTCCACGAGCTCGGGGTCGAGCGCGCTCGTGGGCTCGTCGAAGAGCAGCACCTCGGGCTCCATGGCGAGCGCGCGGGCGATCGCGACCCGCTGCTGCTGACCGCCCGAGAGCTGGTGCGGGTACTTCTCGGCGTGGGCGTCCATGCCGACCTTGGCGAGCAGCTCGAGAGCGCGTCCGCGGATCTCGCCGCGATCGGCGGTGCGCAGGTACTCGGGGGCGAAGGCGACGTTCTCGAGCACGGTCTTGTGCGGGAACAGGTTGAACTGCTGGAACACCATGCCGACCCTGGCCCGCGTCCTGGCGAGCACCCGGTCCGGCGCCGGCTTCGTCCTCCCGTCGGCGGTGCGCGTGTAGCCGACTGGCTCGCCCCGGAAGAGCACGTCGCCGGCGTCGATCTGC
>JAPSIU010000496.1 GCA_031178565.1 Leucobacter sp.
GAGGACGTGCCGGGGGTGACGCGCGACCGGGTCAGCTACCACGCCGAGTGGGGCGGCACCCGATTCACCCTCGTCGACACCGGCGGCTGGGAGCCCGACGCGAAGGGCATCGACGCGTCGGTGGCCCTGCAGGCCGAGGTCGCGGTCGAGCTCTGCGACGCCGTGCTGTTCGTGGTGGACTCCCGCGTGGGGCCGACCGCGACGGACGAGCGCGTCGTGCAGATGCTGCGCCGCACGAACAAGCCGGTCTTCCTCGTCGCGAACAAGGTCGACGACGCGGTGCTCGAGCCCGAGGCCGCGCAGCTGTGGTCGCTCGGGCTCGGCGAGCCGCACGCCGTGTCGGCCCTGCACGGGCGCGGCGTCGCCGACCTGCTGGATCGGGTGATCGCCTCGCTGCCCGAGGAGTCCGCCGTCGCCCAGCCGAAGCTCAGGGGACCCCGTCGGGTCGCGATCCTCGGCCGCCCGAACGTCGGCAAGTCGAGCCTGCTGAACAAGGCCGCCGGTGAGGAGCGCGTCGTCGTGAACGACCTCGCGGGCACCACGCGGGACCCCGTGGACGAGCAGGTGGAGATCGCGGGCCGGGTGTGGACCTTCGTCGACACGGCCGGCATCCGTCGCCGCGTGCACCTGCAGCAGGGCGCCGACTTCTACGCGTCGCTCCGCACCGCGGCGGCGCTGGAGAAAGCCGAGGTCGCGGTCGTGCTCCTCGACGTGACGCAGGAGATCAGCGACCAGGATCTCCGCATCATCGACCTCGTGCTCGAGTCGGGCCGCGCGCTGGTGCTCGCCTTCAACAAGTGGGATCTGCTCGACGACGACCGCCGCCGCTACCTCGAGCGGGAGATCGACCGGGATCTCGCCCACGTCGAATGGGCGCCCCGCGTCAACATCTCCGCGCGCACCGGCCGTCACCTCGAGAAGCTGGTGCCCGCGCTCGAGACCGCGCTCGATTCGTGGGACATGCGGATCCCGACCGGCAAGTTCAACGCGTTCGTCGCCGAGCTCGTGCAGGAGCACCCACACCCGCTGCGCGGCGGGAAGCAGCCGCGCATCCTCTTCGGCACGCAGGTGCAGAACCGGCCGCCGACGTTCGTGCTGTTCACCTCGGGCTTCCTGGATCCCGGCTACCGCCGTTTCATCCAGCGTCGCCTGCGCGAGCGCTACGGCTTCGAGGGCACCCCGATCGTGATGAACATGCGCATCCGGGAGAAGCGCGCCCGGCGGTAGCTGCGGCGCGCGGCCCTGACCGAAGCAGCGCTTCGGACGCTCAGGGACACCCGGCTAGCCTCGAGGCATGACCGACGAATACCGCGAGCTCACCCGGCTCGAACGGGCGATCGACCGAGCGGCGCACCGGATCCTCGCGGGGCGGCCCACCAGCGGGCCGCGGTACGTGCTCATCGAGTGCGCGGTGTTCCTGCTCAAGCAGGCGTGGGCGTGCATCTTCGGCGCGCTGCTGCTCGTCGCGATCCTGGCGTCCCGGTTCTGGTATCCCGACGACGCGCCCCTCGCCCGCAACGATGCGCTCACGATCGCGGCGATCCTGATCCAGATCGGAATGCTGGCCTTCCGGCTCGAGAGCGGCCGGGAGCTCTGGGTGATCGTGCTGTTCCACCTCACGGGCACGGCGATGGAGGTCTTCAAGACGGACGCCGGATCGTGGAGTTACGGCGCCGAGGGCTTCCTCCGGATCGGAGGGGTACCGCTCTTCAGCGGCTTCATGTACGCGGCGGTGGGCTCGTACATGGTGCGCGTCTACCG
>JAPSIU010000136.1 GCA_031178565.1 Leucobacter sp.
CCCCGACCATCGCTCTCAGGTGGTCGTCACGATCGATTTCGACGACACGATCGACGCGACCGCGATCTCGAAGACGCTGCGCGCGAACGGCATTGTCGACACCGAGCCCTACCGCAAGCTCGGCCGCAATCAGCTGCGCATCGCCACCTTCACGGCGATCGAGCCGGATGACGTGCGCGCGCTCACCGCGTGCATCGACTACGTGCTCGAGCGCCTCGGATAGCGTCCGAATGGAGTGGACCGGCGCGGCAGGAGAGGGGAAGCTCCCGCCGCGCCGGGGTCTGGATGCGGGCGTCGCGTCCGTGCTCGGGGGTCATCTCCGCGGCCCGGGTCCGTGCGCGCCCCGGTAGCCGGTCCGCCAGACGTAGAGGCCGAGGAGAAGGGTCGCGCTTCCGAGGCCGACCGCCCACCAGGGGAAACCGGGGACCTCCGGGTCGGTACCCGCGTCCGCGACATCGGCGGGAGGGGTCGGATCGAGCCGCTCGCCCGTGACGAGGATCCGGTGGCTGTTGATCCCGAGCGGCGTGCAGGTGACGAGGGTGACGAGGTCGCGTCCGTACTGCGGGTAGAGCGACTCGGTATCCTCCGGCCTCACCACTCGGGTCTCCGTGACGCGATAGCTGAGCACCGTGCCGAAGACCTCGACCGTGAAGGTGTCGCCCTTCTCTACCTGATCGAGGCGGGTGAAGAGCTCGGAGGTCGCGAGGCCGCGATGCGCCGTCAGCACCGAGTGCTGCGAGTCTCCGCCGACGGGGAGGGAGGTCCCCTGCAGATGCCCGACGCCCTTCGCCAGCGTCGCATCGGAGGTCCCGTGATAGATCGGCAGATCGGCGTCGATGGCGGGGACGCGCAACCTCGCCATCGCCCCCGCATCGTCGGCGCGAAGCAGGCCCTCGTACTCGGCGTCGTCACCGCCGCCGTCGCTCGTCGGCACGTTGCTGTTCGCGCCCACCGTGGCCCCGCCCACGAGCGCGTCGTTGTAGTCGCGCGCCCGCTCGAGTTCCTTCTCGAGCGTGCTGCGCGGCTCCCCGTCGACGGCCGAGCCCACCGTCCGGATGATCTGCGACTGCGCGTACTGGGAGAACCAGGCCGCCGTACTCGGGTAGAGGAACATCAGGAGTCCCGCGAGTGCGAGGAGTGCGACGAGAAACGCGAACCCGGGGAATCGCCAGCGGCGCCGCGCAGCAGGAGAGGAGGTCACCGCGGGGGGTGCATCTTCGATGATGCTCACAGTGTCCTCCTCTCCCCGTCGTGCACCGAGCGCCGCTACTTCGCGGAGCCCTGCCTGCGTCGGGCCGCGATGAGCGCCGCGCCTGCGGTCAGGATCAGCGCGAGTCCGCCGACCATGAAGGCCGTCGTACCGGCTGAGCCCGTCAGCGGGAGCTCAGGGCCCTGCTGCTGAGTGTTGGCGATCGTGACGGGAACGACGCTCGCCTCGGAACCGGCGGTGACGGTCACCTTCGTCCAGGCCGCGTCGCCCTCGGGCAGGACGTAACCCGCGGGGGCCTTCGTCTCCTGGAGCCAGTAGTCCTTCGCGAGGGTGGTGCCGTTCCCCACCCACAGACCGTCGATCACGATCTCTCCGGCGCTGTTGGTGGTGAGGGTGCCCGGGGGCGTCAGAGCCGGTCCGCCCTTGCTCTCGTGCAGCGTGAACTCGGCTCCGGCGAGGGTGTGCGCGGGATCCTGAGCGGCGGTCTTCACGACCTTCAGCGGGCCCCAGTTGGTCTGCGGCACATCCGTCTCTCGCACGGAGTCGTTGACGTTCACCGCAGCCTTGTTCGAGATCGTGCCGTCGTCGCCGAGCGAGGTCACCTCGGTCGTCACCTCGATCGTGACGTTCTCGTGCCCGGTCAGCTTCGCGAGACCGTCACCCGTCAGCGTGACGGTGATGAGGGCGCCCGCTCCACTGCCGGAGAGCGTGTAGTCGACGTCGGGAGTGAGCTCGACGCCGTCGAGCTTCACCACGACCCCGGTCGGCGTCAGCCGCTCGTCGAGATCGTCGGTCACCACGAACTTGCGGTACGTGTCCCCCGCGCCGAGCTCGGGGATCGGCGCCGTGATCGTCCAGACCACTTCGGAGCCGAGCACGAGCGCGCCGGGCTCACTGACGGTCTTCGTCGGCGTCGTCGTGTTGAGCTTGTTCTTCGGGTAGACGTGGACGTCGTACAGCCAGGTGCTGTCAACGGCGTTCGGGTACGGGACCGAGACGAGGAACGGCTCCACCGGGGACACGATCGGGTTCGCACCGGGGCTCGTCTCCGTCACGAGATACAGGCCGTAGGCGAGATCCGGGATCGTCGCCGTGCCGTCTGCCGCCGTGGTCGCCGTCGTGACGGACGTCAGGCTGTACGGCGCCGCCGAGACGTTGCCCGGCGTCGCTCCCTGAGCCTGATCCCAGCCCTCGGGGGTGGTCAGATCGATAGGGGATCCGTCGTAGTTCACGCGCTGAATGCTGAACTCGACCCCCTCGAGCCCCTCGCCCAGCGCGGCGATGGCCGCCGGATCGGTGATGACCGTGCCATTGCCGGCGTCCCCGGGATCCCCCGCGTGCTTGTGGATCGTGAGCGTCCCGCTCGTCCCGGTGATGTTGGCCGGGCCGGGGGCCGCGTGCGCCGCCGTTCCTCCCGTGACCGCGCCGACGAGCGCGATGGCCGCGGCGCCGACGACGGCGAGCGCCCGTCTCGCGAGCCGCCCTCGATCCTGTTGCCTCATGATGGTGTTCCTTTCTTCACGGCGCCGTGGGGCGCTCGGGTCGTGCGGATTGATGTGGGAATTGATGACCGCGGGGCAGCTCGGCCGGTGCCGCCCGATCACGCCGTCACCGTCGTCGTCCTGCGGATGCGTCGCCAGTACAGCGCTCCGGCGACGGCCGCGAGTGCCGCGATGCCGAGACCGCCGATGGTGAACAGGTCCGAGCTCATGCCGCCGGTGAGGGGCAGAGCGACTCCGGGCTGCTGCTCGTTCTCGATCGGGTCGAGGGAGACGGTCAGGTTGTCGGCCGAGACCGTGAACTCGTGCTCCGCGGGATCCAGGACGTATCCCGGGGGCGCCTTCGTCTCGACGAGGCGGTAGTCGCCCCACGCGAGGTCCGTCAGCTCGAACTCGCCGGCATCGGGATCCTGGTCCGGCCCCGTGCACGGCTCGCTCGAGCAGTCAGTGATCCCGATCTCCTCGCTGTCGGGGCCTTCGGGTCCGACGAGCTTCCACTCCGATCCCTCGAGCAGGTCGCCGCCCTCGGCCGCCACCTTCGACCAGGTCACCGTGCCCGGCAGACGCGGGTTCTCGATGTCTCCCTCGTCGAGGACGGTTCCGGCGTTGGAAGCGTCGATCGTGAAGGTGAACTCCGCGCCGCTCGCGTGCCCGGCCGGGGCTTTCGTCTCGGTCACGGTGTAGGTGCCCCAGACGAGACCCTCGAGCTCGAACTCGCCCGCCGTCGGATTCGTGTCGGGTCCCGCGCACGGAGCGGCGGAGCAGTCGAGGATCGCGACCTCCGTGGTGTCGGGAGCCGGGCCGACGATGCTCCACTCGGAGCCGCCCAGCAGATCGCCGGTCTCCGCCGACACCTTCGACCACATCACTGCTCCGGGCAGTCGCGTGTTCGCGAACGGTCCCTTCACGATGACGGTCCCGGCATTCGAGCCGTTCACGGTGAAGGTGAACTCCGCAGCTCCCGCGTGCCCCGTGGGGGGCTTCGTCTCCGTCACGGTGTAGTCGCCCCAGGCGAGACCCCCGAGGCTGAACGCGCCGGCGGCGGGATCGGTGTCGATTCCCGTGCAGGGGGCCTCGGCGCAGTCGGCGATCACCGTTCCGGGCGAGGGGTGCCCCGGGCCGACCATGGTCCACTCGGAACCGCCCAGGAGGGCCGCCGGCGTCTGATCGTCGGTCTTGGTCCACGACACCGCACCCGGCTTGTCCTGATTGACGATGACGCAGGAGACCCGGGCGAGTTCGCCGAGCGAGACGGTGTGCGTTGCGGCATCGACCGGTACGCTCGCACCCTGATCGGTGGTGCAGATCCAGTCGGTCTTGAGCTCGTAGCCGTCGGGGCCGCTCTCGCTCAGAACGTAGTCGCCGGGCTTCACCACCGCGCTGCTCACGGGGCTCGTTCCGGTGACGACCTCGCCGGCCACAGCGTCCTGGCCGGTCGCGGTCAACGTCCAGTCGGCGGGTGCGCCGCTCGCCCCGTAACCGAGGTCGAGCTGCTTCGTGAGAGTCAGCGACGCGCAGGTCGAGGGCGGATTGAACGCGATGGGCGCCGACCAGGCTTGGACGTTGTAGTTGCCCGTCCACGAGCGGATGTAGGCGGTCGATCCGAAGGTCGGCGGGCAGCCCACCTCGCCGAGGATCTCCTCGGGAAGCGCGAGGCTGAGATTGATCGTCTGAGGGCTCGTGCCGGACGTGGTGACCGCACCCGAGAAGGTCTGACAGCGCGTCGGATCCGGGCTGTTCCAGTTCGGGTACTCGCTGGCGTCAGCGTAGGTGCAGATGGTCGCCGTGTGCGGGGCGCGTCCGATCATGATCGCGGTCCCGCCGAGGCTGCGGTCGGGCTGGGGTACGTACTGAGCGACGGGATCGCCTGGCCTGCCGCCCCAGCTCTCGGCCGCCTCGGTGTACTCGATCACCCAGCCCTGCGTGCCTCCGACGACGGGGCGTGTCCAGCTCGCGCTGAGTACCCAGTCCTCGTTCACCTGGGAGACGGAGCTGGTGAAGCTGTGGATCTCCGACGCCGTGGCGGGACTGCCCGACCAGTACCAGCCGGAGGTGCTGCTCCAGTCCGAATCGGAGTGGTACGGACCTCGGACCGCCGTTCCGGGAGGAGCCGCGAGTGCCGAGACCTCGGGCTCGGCGGCCGGCGTCGCGCCCGCATCGCCGCCCTCCTCCTGGGAGGGGCTATCCGGCTGCGGGGCCTCGGGCGCCGCTGGTGCAACGGGCTCCTCGGCGGCGGCTTGCTCGGCAGCAGGTTGCTCGACGGTCGGCGGCTCCGCCGCCGGTTCCTCTGCCACGGGAGCCTCCGGAACGGTTCCCGGATCGGTGTCCGGGGCCTCGGCGGGCGCCTGGGGCTCGGGTGCTGCCGGTTCCGTCGTGGTCGGCTGAGGTTCGGGGGTCGGGGCCGCCGGCGCTTCTCCGGTCATGACGGTGTTGGACGTCGGCGATCCCGAGTCCCCGAGGTCGTCGGCGAGCGCCGGCGCCGCGCCGAGCAGTGCGAGGGAGCACGCGGCGAGTGCCGCGAGGAGGCCCGCTCCCCGTCCTCGTCCGCTGCCGCTCGGCGGCGCCGCATGCCGTCGCGACCGCGTGATCCGCCCAAAGCCTGGAAGCCCCATTTGCGTCCCCTTCTCAACAGATGTGAAGGACGCACTGGTCGTTATGACATTGCATTCCCCTTCGCGTACACACGCTAGGGAGGACCCGACGCTCGAGGATCCGGGGGAATTACGTATCTTTCAGGATCGCGCGGACGGGGGCGCGGATCAGCGCTCCCGCCCGAGGGGATTGTTCCTACCCGAAGCAGCTCTCAGCGCTGGAAACCTCGGGCGCGACGAATAGGCTCGGGCGGGAGCAGCGCACACGAAAATGCCCGGCTTCGCCGGCTCCGGATGGACTCCAGAGCCGGCGAAGCCGGGCATCTTCTCCGGCAGTTCGTGCAGGAGGCGGCCGGCGGGTGCGCTACCCGCGGGAGGACCCGTCGGTGTCGACAGCGGCGGCGGCTCCGCCGGCCGAATCGCCGGCGTGCCCGGCAGCGTCGCCTGCGGGGTCGTCCGCCGACTCGGCTACATCCGCATCGTCATCCGCGTCGTCGTCATCGGAGTCGTCGAAGAGGTCTTCGTCGTCGGATTCATCGTCAGAGTCGTCGAGGTCCTCATCCGAGTCCTCGAGCTCCTCGTCGATGTCGACGCCGTCGATCTCGTCCTCGAAGTCGCTGAAGTCGTTGTCGAGCAGATCGTCCTCGGGATCCACCTCGTCCTCGTCCCGCAGCTCATCGGCCGCCGCCGACGCCTCCGCGGTCTCCTCGGAGGCCTGCTTCGCCTGCGATTCGCGGTACTGCGCGAGCCGCTCCGACCACGGCACCCAGTCGGGCGCGACCACGGCTCCGGCTCCCGGCAGTAGTTCGACCTCCAGCACATTCACCGGAGACTCCTCGTCGACCCGGGCCATCGCCGCGGCCCAGCGCCAGCCCGGATACCCCGGCATGCGGCACTCGAAGAACAGCGTGAGCACGTGCGCATCATGCACCTCGTGGCCGTCATCGGCGCCGACCGTCTGCGGATCGGTGATCTCGGCGAGCGCCTCGCGCGCCTGATCTCGCGCCGCGAGCAGCACTGGATCCGGATCGTGCGCCTCGACGGGATTCCCCTCCGCGGCGTCGACACCGTCGGCTCCGTCAGCGACGCCCGCTCCGTCAGCGACGCCCGCGATGTCGGGTTCCGACGTCGACTCAGACATCGAAATCGTCCGCCACGCGGCGCAGCATCGTCGCGACCTTGCGCGACTGCGAGCGCTCGGGGTACTGCCCGTGCTTGAGGCGCTCTCCGAGCCCGTCGAGCAGCTTGACGAGGTCCTCGATGATGACCGCCATCTCGTCAGCCGACTTCCGGCTGCGCTTCGCGAGTCGCGGCGTGTCGAGCACCCGCACGGACAGTGCCTGGGGACCGCGACGCCCATCTGCGACGCTGTACTCCAGACGGGTGCCGGGCTGCATATCGACGTCCTCCGGGATCACCGAGGCGTGCAGGTACACCTGCTTCCCGTCGTCGCCCTGGATGAATCCAAAGCCCTTGTCCTCGTCGTAGAACCTGACCTTGCCGTTCGGCATGCCTCGTCCCTCTCCATCTCAGTGAACTCCGAGCGGCGCGAGCCCGCACCGCTTCCCGATGGCCCGCACATCCTCCGCGGGCGTCCGGCGCCCGCTCATCCACCCAAGTCTACCGTTCCCGCATCCGTCCGCACGAAGGCTCGTATCCGATAAAATGACAAGGATGTCCACAGAATCCAGCTCCCCGTCGCTACTCGAGCGCGTGCTCGCGTACGCCTCGCTCTCGATCATCGCCGTGGCTCTGCTCTCGTTCTTCGTGACGCTGATCGTCGGCATGAACGACCGCGAGGCCATGGCCGAGGGGCTCTGGCCCGTCGTCTACGGGGTCTCCCTCATCGGCCTCCCGGTCGGCTTCGTGCTGCTGATCGTCCTCCTCGTCCTCGCGCAGAGGCGTCGCCGCGCCGAGTTCCTGCGGAACGCCGG
>JAPSIU010000497.1 GCA_031178565.1 Leucobacter sp.
GCGCTCCTGCCGATCGAGGTCGGCGATCACGCCTGGATCGCAAGCCGCGCCACCGTGCTGCCCGACGTCACCATCGGTCGCGGAGCGGTCGTCGGTGCGACCTCGCTCGTGCGAGACGACGTGGCGGAGATGGACATCGTCGCCGGCGTTCCCGCCAAGGTCCGAGGCCGCCGGGAGTCGGCGTTGACGTACCGCCCCAAGTACAAGCCGCCGTTCTTCTGATCGTGATCGATCTCAGCGAGACCCGCCTCGTCTACGTCGCGCCCCGCGCAGGGGAGAGCGGCGTGGGCGACTACGCCGACGAGTTCATCGCCGCCGTCCGGCCGCATTTCGGCGAGGTCGTGGAGTACCGGCACGGCGGACCGGGCAAGGCGAGCCTGCGTCAGCTCCTGCGTCAATGCAAGGAGGTGCGCGCAACCGTTCGCGACGCCGGGGGCCGGCGCACCATCGTGCATACCGAGCAGAGCGGCGGCGGGCTCCTCCCGTTCTGGGGCCCGGTCGGCCTGCGCGATGTGCAGGTCACGTCGACGGTGCACGATCCGCCCCTTACCGTCTGGTGGCCGTTCCGGACTCGCCTCGCTGCGAGGAACCGGTTGCTCGGCCATGCCATCCACTACACGCTGCGCCGGCAGACCGAGTGGCTGGAGGCTCGCGTCAACGCCGGACGGACGCTCGTCGCGCTGAGCCGACTCGGTGCCCGGGAACTGGGGGGCGCCATGACCCGCTCCCGCATCGTCGCCTCGTCGCTGTTCGTCCCCGCCCGCCCCGAGCTCGATGCGGTCGCACAGCGGCCCATGGCGATCGGGCTGTTCGGGTACGTCTACCGAGGCAAGGGGTTCGACGTGCTCTCAGAGCTCCGCCGGCACCTCGACCCGCGGATCACCATCCGCATCGCCGGCCGCGGCACCGAGAGCCTGCCGGCGCAGGATGGCGTCGAGATCCTGGGCGAGGTGCTCGACGATGACGAGGACGCCTTCTTCAATTCGATCCGGATGCTGCTCGTGCCCTACACGGCTCGGCACGTGTACGGGCGGGAGGCGTATCCGGCGGCGAGCACCGTCAGCCGCGCCATGGCGTACGGCACACCGGTGCTCGTCCGCGGACACGGGGCGTTGCGCGAACTGGGCCAGGACGGGGGAGCAGTGGTGGTCGATGGGGACGCGGCGGAGCTCGCCGCCACCGCGAACGAGCTGCTGCACGACGCCGACCGGCTCGCCGAGCTCGAGGCGGGCGCGCGGCGTGTCCGCGTGGAGCACTCCGCGGAGCGCGTGATCGAGGACTTCCTCCGCATCTGGAGGAGGGGATGACACTGCTTCGACGCTTCATCACCCCGAACCTCCTGAAAGCAGGAGTCGCGTCGGGGTGGGTCCTGAGCGGGCGCGTCATGGGGCTGCTGTGGACATCGCTCCTGATCTTCCGCCTCGACCTCGGCGACTACGGTCTGTATGCGATGGCCTACGCCATCTCGGCGATCATCGCTGCGCCGATCGACAACATCTTCCTCGTACGGTCGCTGCGGGTGGACGACGAGACGTTCCGGCGCGAGCGATCGACGCGCGTGTGCGTCGGTGCGGCGCTGCTCCTGCTGGGAGTCGTCTGCTTCGTGCCGAGCTTCGTCGTGGGCTTCGCGCTGCTCGTCGCCGGTGGCGAGATCCTCTTCAACGCCTTCAAGAGCTCGAGGTTGCGCGACGGTCATCCCAACATCGTGATGAGGTTCGACGCCATCCGGCAGATCGTGTCCATCGCCCTCGCCTCG
>JAPSIU010000137.1 GCA_031178565.1 Leucobacter sp.
CGTCTCCGCACTGAGCGCGATGGCGGAGTACGCCTGGCGTTCCTCGCGATAGCGGCCCACGAGCTCGGCCGTGAGGTGCTGGGCCTCGGCGGCCGAGCCGCCGTTCCCCGCCACGAGCAGCCTGCGGCCGCTGCGCAGACGGTCGAAGAGCTCGACGCCCCACGCCTCGAGACGCTCGGCGTGCCGCTCGGCCGCCGACAGCACCTCCGCGAGGCCGCGGAAGTGGTCGAGTACCGGCGCGCCGGATCGGGTCCTCCGCTCCGCCGTGGTCTGCAGCGCGTTCACAGCGCCACCTCCTCGAGATCGGGGAACGCCGGTCGGGTGCGGGCGAGCACCCGCTCGTAGATCTCCTCCGTCTGCGCGGCGACGCGTTCCCAGGCGTAGCGGGCCTCCACCCGATCGCGGCCCGCGGTCCCCATCCGCTGCCGGAGCTCGCGATCCAGGAGGAGCTGCGCGAGGGCCTCGGAGATGGCCTCGGGATCGTGCGGCGGCACGTGCAGACCCGTCACTCCGTTCACGACGCTGTCGGCGAGCCCGCCGACGGCGGCGGCGACCACGGGTCGTCCGCAGGCCATGCTCTCGAGCGGGACGATCCCGAACGGCTCGTACCAGGGTGTGCACGTCACGACGTCCGCGGAGCGGAGGAGCGAGGGCATCCGATCGCGCGGCACCTGTCCGCGGAAGTGGACCTGCTCGGCGACGCCGAGATCGGCGGCGAGCGACGCGAGCCGCGCGATCTCGGGATCGGGGCGCTCGTCGCCCCCCGCCGCACCGACGACCTCGAGCTCGACGTCGTCGAGGCCTCGGGCGCGGAGGAGTGCGATGGCGCGCACTACGAGATCGACGCCCTTCCTGGGCACGAGGCGCCCGACGCTGAGCACTCGGAAGCGGGCGCCGCGCTCCTCGGCGGGTCCCTTCGCCTCGAACACCCGCAGGTCGACGCCGCACGGCGCCACATCGATCCGCTCGCGCGGCACGCCGAGGGCGCGGAGCTCCGTCACCTCGTCGTTGCACGTCGCGATCACCGCATCGGCCTGCCTGCCCACGCGCGGCTCGAGCCACACGCGCTCCGGAGGGCTCGTGTCGGCAGCGCCCTGGTGTCTGCGCTTCACCGCCCCGAGCGCGTGGAAGGTGTGCAGGACCGGCGGCTTCGGCACACCCCGGGAGAGACCCCGCACGCCGTCGAGCGCCGCGACGCCCGACATCCAGAAGTGGCTGTGCACGACGTCGGGCGGCTCGAACGCCCACGCCTCCGCGAGGCCCTCCGCCAGCTCGCCCATGTAGGGCAGCAGGTCGTCCTTCGGAACGTGCTGCTGCGGGCCAGCGGTCACGTGCACGACATCGACGCCCTCGCACAGCGGCACACGCGTCGCGGTCGTCGGGTCGTCGCGGCGGGTGAACACGGTCACGGTGTGGCCGCGCCCGGCGAGCGCACTCGCGAGCGCGGCGACGTGGACGTTCTGGCCTCCGGCGTCCACGCTCCCCGGGGTGGCGAGCGGGTTCGCGTGCTCCGACACCATCGAGATCCTCATCGCTCTGCTCCTTCCGTCGTCGGGGCGGCCGCGCTCGCCGCGTGCCCCGTGTTCGCGGCCCTCCTCGCGAGGTGCCGGCGTCTGCGCGCGGCGTGCGCCGCGACCTGCTCGCCCAGCAGTTCGTCCCAGTTCTGCAGGAAGCGCTCGAGCCCGTACCTCTCGCGGGCGAATGCCCGCGCGGCCGCGCCACGGGCGCGCGCCTCGTCGGGATCCTCCATGAGCCGCCTCGCGGCCGCCACGAGCTCGTCGGGATCCGAGGAGATCGCTCCGGCCTCCGGCGGCACTGCCCTCGGAGCCTCGGTCATGGCGAGTGCGAGCACGGGCATGCCGAGGCTCATCGCCTCGAGCAGGGAGAGCCCGAGCGAGGTCCACCTGAGGGGGTGCACATAGGCCCGCCGCCGCGCGAGCTCGGCGTGCAGCCGCTCGGTCGGGAGATCGCCGACGACGCGGAGCCGATCCTCCGGGAGCTCGAGGGCCGCTGGAAGGAGGTCCGTGTCGATCCCGAAGCAGTCGAGGGGGGCCGCCGCCGCGAAACAGGGGAGGAGATCGGTTCCGGTTACCCGCCACCTCCGCACGGGCTCGTTGATCACCACCCCGAGCGAGGGCAGCTCTCCCGTGTACAGCGCACCCGGATCCGGCACCCCGTGCTCGATCACGACCGTGGGCGCCTCGCCCGTGTCCCACACGAGACGATTGAAGTGGGTGACGTGCACGATCGGGATGTCCTGTCGATCGGCGAGAGGGTGGCGCTCGCTCACGGGCAGCCGCTTGGGGGTGTTGTGCTCCACGAAGACCGCGGGGATGTCGCGCCCCGGCACGCGACCCAGGAGCCGTTCGGCCCGCTCGAGTTCCCCGGTGCGCTGCAGCACGACGAGGTCGACGTCCTCCTCGAGCCGGCGCGCCTCGTCGACGGCGCGGGCTCTCGGGTGGCCGCCGGGGATCCGCTGTCCCTCGGCCACCGGGATGAGGTAGTCGTGCTCGCCGCGGAGGAAGCCGTCCATCCATCCGCCGTGCACGTGCCACACCAGAATTCTCATACCTTCGCTCCATTCGCGTGAAGTGGGGCCGGCACCCCCGCGCCGGCGACTTCGTCCACCGCCGCGACGACCTCCTCGGGACTCACACCCGTGAGGCACGGATGTCCGGGGATCGGGCACTCGCGCGCACGGCTCCCGCGGCACGCCGCGCCCTGGTCGCCGAGAATGCGCCTCGGGACGCCGTAGGGTGCCCAGCGGACGGCGGGCACGACGGGGGAGAACAGGCTCACGACCGGGGTGCCGACCGCTGCGGCGAGATGCGCGGGACCGGTGTTGCCGACGACGACGGCGTCGGCGCCGGCGAGGACGCCCGCGAGCTCGGGCAGTGCGCACGCGCCGGCGAGGTCGATCGAGGCGGGCGCCCGCTCCGCGATGGCCCCGGTCAACTCGCGCTCCCCGGGGCCGCCCGTGAGCACCAACCGTCGTCCTGCGTCCTCCAGCAGGCGCGCGGTGCGGGCGAAGCGCTCGACCGGCCAGCGGCGAGCCGGCACCGCTGCTCCGGGATGCAGCACCGTGTACGTCCCGCCCCCGGTCAGGCGGCTCGTGTCCGGCACGCCCTCGACGCGGAGGAGACCGTCGTCGGAGGAGGGGAAACCCGCGGCCGTCGCGATCGCGAGTGCCCGCTCCGGCTCCGGGATGTCCTCGGGAAGATCCTCGCCGGGGCGCAGGCGGACATCGAGGAGCGAACCGGGGTAGTCGACCGACGCCCCCGCGATGCGGGCGACCCCTGCGAGCCGCAGGAGGAGCGCGAGCGGCAGCGGGGACTGATGGAACGAGGTGAGGATCACGGCCTCGCGCACGCCCTCGGCGCGGACGCGGGCGACGAGCTCGTCGAGGGCTCCGCCGGTGACGGGAGGCGCCGGGTCGACGATCCACGGCGCCTCCCAGACGATTCTTCGCGAGACCCCGGGCAGCATGGCGGCGGCGTCGGCCCCCCGCGGGCCGCAGAGCAGGACGACCTCGGCGCGCCGCGCGACGGCGCGCACGGCGGGGCCCGACAGGAGGACATCGCCCATGCTGTCCAGTCGCGCGACGAGCACCCGATCGGTCATCCGCGGCCCCCCGTCTCGCTCGCCGCCCCGGCCACCGCGGATCCGGCCACCGCGGATCCGAGCAGCAGATCGACGGCCTCGGCGAGGGTCGCCGCCACGAGCGGAGCCCGCTCGCGCTCCTCCGGGAGGGTCCGATCGGTGGGCACGAGCACCGGCCGGGCGCCGGCGGCGGTCGCCGCCTCGACGTCGGCTCCGATATCGCCGACGTACGCGAGCTGCGAGGCCGGGAGCCCCAGCTCGGTCGCGGCCGAGAGGATCATTCCCGGGCGCGGCTTGCGGCACGCGCACCCGTCCTCGGGTGCGTGGGGGCAGACCCGCCACACGTCGAACGCGCCGAAGATCTCGTCGACCCGCGCGTTGACGCTCCGCACCTCCTCGCGCGTGAGCAGGCCCCTTCCGATCCCCGACTGGTTGCTCACCACGCCGACCGGAATCCCGCGCTCCCGGAGCCGTCGCACGGTCTCGACCGCCGTCGGCATCGGGCGCACGTGATCCGGATCACCGTTGTAGGGCACGTCGGCGATGAGGGTGTCATCACGATCGAAGAGGATCGCGCGCACGTCGGCGTCGTTCGTGTTCATACTCGGAACAGTTCCCCGGAAGGAGAAGAAGCAAACACGGTCCCCCGAGTTCTTCTCGGCCTTCCCTCGCGCGGCCCCGCCCCGCAGAATAGAGGGATGCGTCGATTCGAGGGTCCCGCGTCGTCCCCCGTGCTGCTCGCGCTCAGGACGCTCAAACTGGGTGATCTCCTGGTCGCCGTGCCCGCCATCCGCGGCCTGCGGCGGGGGTTTCCCGAGCACGACATCGTGCTCGCCGCGCCGGGCTGGCTGGCCCCCGTCGCCGAACTCGTGGACGGGCTCGACGCGCTGCTGCCGACGCCGGGACTCGACGAGCTGCTGCCGCTCGAGGCCGGGACCGTCGACATCGCCGCGAATCTGCACGGCAACGGTGCGGAGAGCCGGGCGATCATCGATGCGCTCGCGCCGCGGATCAAGATCGTGCACCGCTCCCCGGGAGACCCGGACGCGGTGCCGTGGGTGGACAGGATGCTCGAGCGGGAGCGCTGGGCCCGGCTCGTCCGCGCCTACGGTGCACCCGCGCACCGCGACGACGTGTCGATCCGCGTCCCGGACCGGGCACCCCTCGCGGCCGACGCGGCGATCGTCCACGTCGGCGCCTTCTACGGCTCGCGGCAGTGGCCGGTGGACCGCTTCGCCGAGGTCGCGCGGGCGCTCCGCGCGGACGACCGCCGGGTCGTCCTGACGGGCGACGCCTCCGATCGGCCCCGAGCGCTCGCGGTCGCGGAGAGCGCGGCGGTGCCCGAGCGCGACGTGCTCGCCGGCCGCGCCGACCTGACGGATTTCGCCGCGCTCATCGCGCACGCCGCGGTCGTGGTCACCGCCGACACCGGAGCGGGCCACCTCGCCTCCGCGTACGGAACGCCCTCCGTGGTCGTCTTCGGACCTGCGCCGCCGGAGGAATGGGGGCCGCCGCCCGGTCCGCACATCGTGCTGACCCGGGCCGAACTGCGCAGGGGAGACGCCTTCGCCGCCGAACCCGATCCCGCGCTCCTCGCCGTCGACGCGCCGGAGGTGATCGCGGCGGTCCGCTCACTCGGCGAGAGGACTCACGGACATCCGCTCGCGTAGCGTTCGGAGGATCCGCTTGAGAAGCCTCGACACCTGCATCTGGCTCACCCCGCACTCCCGGGCGATCTGCTCCTGGGTGAATTCGCGGAAGAAGCGGAGATGGACGATCCTGCGCTCCTCGGGGGTGAGGGCGCTGCATGCATCCGCCACGGCGAGCGCGAGATCCGCGTCCTCGAAGTCGGTGCTCGGAGCCGGAAGGCTCTCTCCGAGGGTCATCGCTCCGTGGTCATCCGGATCCGACGCGACCGACGCGTCGAGCGAGAGGGGACGGCGGCCCTGTCCGCATCGCAGCGCCTCGGCCACGACCTCCACCGGATGTCCGGTCTCCTCGGCCAGCTCCTCGGGCGTCGGCTCCCGGCCGAGCAGCTGCGCGAGCTCCGACGAGGCGGTGCGGAGCTCGGTCCGAAGCTCCTGCAGACCGCGCGGCGGTCGGACCGCCCAGGTGGCGTCGCGGAGATACCGTTTGATCTCGCCGGAGATCGTCGGCACGACGAACGAGACGATGTCGCTGCCGCGATCGGGCTCGAAGCGCTTGACCGCCTTCGTGAGCCCTACGTAGGCCACCTGCTGCAGGTCGTGGAAATCCTGCGTCCGCGTCCGGTACCGCCCCGCCACCGCGTGGGCCACGTCCAGATAGTCGAGCACGACGCGCTGGTGCAGACGGACGCGCTCCTCCGGGGGCGCCGAGCGCGCTGAGATCAGCATGGCCACGGCGCGGGCGTTCCGCGCGAGCGCGTCGGTTGTCTCGCGATGGCGACCCGAGCGTATCGGGGCGGAGACTGAAACGAGCAAGGATCCCCCTTTCGAGCGGTCTGCGGTCTTCGCCGGCGTGCCGACTCCGCAGAGGAATCAGCACGCTCGATGGTCACTCGCGGCGCTCGAGGCCGAGCCCGACGAGCAGGAGCACGGGGGCGGACTCTCCGAGCAGGGCGCCCAGCCGCGTACCCCGCGACCCGTCTTCGTTCCTCCGCGAGAACAGCCGGAGCACGAGCGATAGCCCGAGCGCCGCGAAGGCTCCGAGATAGGCGTGGTTGCTGCGCACACCCCAGCCGTGGAGGGCGCGCATCGGGTCCCTGGTCTGCGCCGCCGCCTTCTTCGCGTCCTTCAGGTTCAGCTTCATCTCCATGGTCACTCCTGTCGCTCGTGATGAATCAGTCGGTACCGAACAAGCCTCCCCAGCGGAGGTTCGTCTCACCACGCCCTTGCGAAGCAGGAGCGGTTGTCCTACCCTGATGCGCGGACTCCGGAGTCCCGCGTCGGAAGCGTCCGCGGCGCTTGTCAAGGGGGTCGCGAGCCGGTGACCCCGTGGCTACGGTCGCTTGCATGACCTCTCTCTGGCAGAGCACGGGCCCGTCGATCCCCTCCGATGCGTTCGAGGAGGGGCGGGTCGACGCGGTCGTCGTGGGCGCGGGGCTCACCGGCCTCGTGACCGCGGTGCTGCTCGCGCGCTCGGGACAGCGGGTGACGGTGCTCGAGGCTCGGATGACGGGCGCAGTGACGACCGGGAACACCACGGGCAAACTCAGCCTGCTGCAGGGCACCGCCTTCACGGGGATCCGGGATCACGCGGGAGACGAGGCGCTCTACGCCTACGCCGAGGCGAACCGCGAGGGCCAGGCCTGGCTGCTGCGCGAACTCGACACGCTCGGGGTCGAGGTGGAGACCCGCACCGCGTACACGTACGCCACCGGCCCCGATCAGCTCCCCGCGCTCGAGCAGGAACTCGACGCGGCGCTCGCGGTGGGCGTCGAAGCGCGTGAGACCTCGGAAACCGGCCTCCCCTTCGAGGTCGCCGGCGCCCTCATGCTCGAGAACCAGGCGCAGTTGCAGCCGATGGTCGTGCTGGCAGCTCTCGCCGAGGAGCTCCGCGCGCGAGGCGGGCGTCTGGTCGAGCAGTGCCGCGTGCGCGACGTCGAGAACGTCGAGGGCGCCGTCCGGATGCGGACGGCGCGCGGCTCCA
>JAPSIU010000138.1 GCA_031178565.1 Leucobacter sp.
CGAGTCACGGGGTGAGGAGCACCTTCGTGGCGCGGCGCTCATCCATCGCCCGATACCCTTCGGCCGCCTGCTCGAGCGGGAGGGTGAGGTCGAAGACCGTTCCGGGGTCGATCTCGTCGGCCATGATGAGGTCGATGAGTTCGGGCAGGAAGCGGCGCACGGGAGCGGGACCGCCCAGCAGGCTCACGGTGGCGAAGAACAGCTGGAGTCCGTCGAGCTCGACGCCGTGGGAGACGCCGACGTAACCGACGTGGCCACCCGGGCGGGTCGCTCCGATGGCCTGCAGCATGGACTCCTGGGTGCCGACGGCCTCGATCGTGGAGTGGGCGCCGTATCCGCCGGTGAGTTCCTTGATCTTCGCGATACCGGCGTCGCCGCGCTCCTCAACGATATCGGTCGCCCCGAACCGCTTCGCGAGGGCCTGCCGATCGGCATGGCGCGACATGGCGATGATCCGACCGGCGCCGAGGCACTTCGCGGCGAGGATGCCCATCAGGCCGACCGCGCCGTCGCCCACGACGGCGACGGTCCTGCCGGGACCGGCCTCGGCTGCGACAGCGGCGAACCAGCCGGTACCGAGCACGTCGGAGGCGGCGAGCAGGCTGCGCTGCTGCGACTCGGTCGGCTCGCCCGGCACGGTGACGAGGGTGCCGTCGGCGAGCGGGATGCGTGCGTAGTCGGACTGGGTACCGATGCCGCCCATCATGACCTGGTGGACGCAGCGGGACTGGAACCCCGCCCGACAGATCTCGCAGGTGTTATCGGAGGCGACGAACGAACCGACGACGAAGTCTCCTACCTTGACGTTTCGCACGCTATCGCCGATCTGTTCGACGACGCCGATGTACTCGTGCCCCATCCGAGCCGGCTCGGCCACCTCCTCGATACCGCGATAGGGCCAGAGATCGGAGCCGCAGATGCAGGCGGCGGTGACGCGGATCACCGCGTCAGTGGGTTCGACGACTCTCGCGTCCTCGACCTCCTCGACTCGGACGTCTCCCGGAGCGTGCAGAACGACAGCGCGCATGGTGGTTCCTCGATCCTTTGCGTTCAACCGGTGCTGATGCCTCTACTCGATCACAGCTCCCGTTCGAGAGGGAGTCACGGTTCATGGGGGCACCGTCAGGGCCTTCTTATTCATCACTGCCCGATCTAGAGTCTGGGTATGGACAATCGAGCAGAGGTGCGGGACTTCCTCTCCACGAGGCGGGCACGCGTGACGCCGGAGGCGGTCGGCCTCCCGGCGGGTGCGAATCGGCGCGTCGCGGGGCTGCGTCGCAGTGAGGTCGCAGCCCTCGCCGGCGTGAGCGTCGAGTACTACACGCGGATCGAGCGCGGCGCGATCGGAGGTGCATCTCCCGAAGTGCTCGACGCGATCGCGAAGGCGCTGATGCTCGACGATGCGGAACGGGCCCACCTGTTCGACCTCGCTCACGCGGCCAGTCCGGTCGCGCGGCCGCCGCGCAGGCTCAACCCGACGCGCTGGAGCCCGCATCCGAGCCTGCAGTGGATGCTCGACGCGGTCACCGAGGGACCCGCCTTCGTCAGGAACGGACGCATGGACCTGCTGGCGGTCAATCGTCTGGCCCGCGCGTTCTACCGGGATGTCTTCGATATGCCCGGGCAGCCGCCGAACATCGCCAAGTTCACATTCCTCGACGAGCGGGCGCACGAGTTCTACCCCGACTGGGACATGTTCGCGGAGGTGACCGTGGCGATCCTCCGCACCGAGGCGGGCCGCGACCCGCACAACAAGGACCTGCACGACCTCATCGGCGAGCTCTCAACGCGCAGCGCCGACTTCCGCAGGCTTTGGGGTCGGCACAACGTACGCCATCACGGCACCGGTTCGAAGACGTTCAAGCATCCGGTCGTCGGCGAGATCACCCTCGCGTTCGAGGGGCTCGCACTCGAGGCCGAACCGGGCCTCACGCTCACGATCTACACCGCCGAGCCCGGATCCTCCTCGGCGGAGCGAATGCGGCTGCTTGCGTCCTGGGCCGCCGGCGAATATGGCAGTGTCTCCGCTGCGGAAACCCCAGCAGAGGCCGCGCAGGGGTAACGCGCAGAAGCCGCGGGACCGCGGCGCTCCCTCGCGAACAGGACTCCGAGCGGCAGGAAGTAGAGCGCGGCGATCACGGCACCCACGAGCACCGGCCCGCTCGCACCGAGCGCCGACTCGAGCGCGAACCCCGCGATCCACGATCCGACCGCGGTTCCGAAGTTGAAGGCCGACGTTGCAAGCGCGGAAGCGAGCGTCGGCGCGCGATCCGCGAATCGGACCGCCATGCCGATGAGGATCGGGTTGGTCGCCATCCCGAACAGGCCCAGCAGCACGACGAGGACGATCGTCGCGACCGCGTTGTGCGAGCCGAGGAGCAGTGCGATGAGCACGAGTAAGGTCATCGTCGCGGCGACGAAGAGCACGCCGTAGGGCCGCTTCGAGCCGAGGCTTCCGCCCGCGTTCGAGCCGACGAGCGCCCCGAATCCATATCCGACGAGCGCGAGCGGTACTGCGGAGGCGGGGAGGCCGCTGCTCTCGGTGAGCAGCGGGGCGATGAAGCTGTAGACGGCGAGGGAGGATCCGCACACGATCGCGGCCCCGGCGAACACGAGCCACACCCGGCCGTTGCGCAGGCTCCGGAGTTCCGCGCGCAGCGAGGGCGCGGCCCCGCGATCCTTCTCGATCGGGACCTGGAGGAACATGACGACCGCGGCGACGACGGCGACGCCCGCGAGCGCCCAGAACGGACCGCGCCAACCGATCGCCTGTCCGGCGAAGGATCCGAGAGGCACACCGATGACGTTGGCGAGCATGCCTCCGCCGAGCACGATCCCGAGCGCCTTGGAGGTGAACCCGGGTCCGGCCGCCTTCGCGGCGACGACCGCTGCGACCGCCCAGAACGCACCGGTCGCGAGGGCCGTGAGGAATCTGGCGGCGAGGATCACGGCCAGGCTGTCGCTGAGCGCGACGATGGCGTGGCCGACGGCGAAGACGAGGAGCGAGAGGCTCAGCGTGACCCGGCGCGGCAAACGCAGGGTGAGGGCCGTCATCGTCGGGGTGCCCACGATCATGCCGATCGCGAAGACCGTGATCGTGAGGCCGGCGTTCGCGACCGTGATGCCGAGGTCGTCGGCGATCTCGGGAAGGATGCCCGCCACGATGAACTCGGTCGTGCCCATGAGGAACACGCCCGCCGCGAGAACGTAGATGAGCGCGGGAAGGGGCCGGGAGCGGACGGGAGTCGATGCAGTGGTCACGATCATCCATGACATCACCTGTCGAAGGCCCGAGGGAGCCCCCGATGAGAGGGGTACCGACGGTGCCTCCCTCAGCGGCATCCGCACCGCGTGAGCGGGCACGGTGCGGCGGTGCCCGAGAAGGATTAGATCCAGGCGATGAGCAACAGGGCGATGCCGAGCCCGAGGTCGAGCATGAAGCAGGCTTCGGCGAGGGAGCGGGGTACGACCTTGTTGCGGACGAAATACACCACGTCCCACGCGGCGTGGCCGAGGGCGGCCAGGTACAGGGCGGCGACCGGATTCACCATCATGGCGGTGAGAGCGATGGCGCTGAATCCCGCGAATGCCAGCGTCTGAGCTCCGAGCTCGCGACGATCGATGTCGTCACCCCGGAGGAACCCGAGCATCGCAAACCCCGCACCCATGACCAGCAGAGTCGCGGTCGGGTCCAGCCCGGCGAGCCGAGCGAGGATGACCGCGACGCTTGCGGCTCCGACCATGATCCAACCGCTGCGCTGGGAGCCTATTGCGCTCGCAGCGAGATAGCACACGGAGGCGATGACGATGATCATCGCCGTCACGTGGGAGTCCGCTCCGTTCGTGACGTTGAAGAGGAGAGCGAGCAGGCCGAGAACTGACGGCCAACGCTCCAGCAGGTGGCGCCAGATCCCTCGCTTCCGGTCGGAGATGTCGTGCGGGTGATTGCGGAGGTGAGCTTGTGCGTTCATACTCGAAAGTCTCCGGGAGGGGCCTGCCCGGTGAACCCGTGAATCGATCACGAAGACTCCGTGCAGACCAGCGCGGGCGGGACCGTCGTCAGACCCATCCGTTCTCACGGGCGATCCGGTAGGCGTTGGAACGGCTGTCCACGCCGAGCTTTCGATTGATCGTCGCGAGATAGTTGCGCACGGTGCCGGGTGAGAGGAAGAGCTCCCGCGCGATATCGCGGATGGGGCGATCTTCCCGCCCTGTCATCAGCACCTCGGCTTCGCGAGCCGTCAGCGGCGAGGGGGCCGTGGTCAGGGCATCTGCGGCCAGTACGGGATCGACGTACCGTTGCCCCTCGTGAACGCGCCGGACGACGTCTGCGAGAGCCGTGCCGGGCGCCCCCTTGGCGAGGAAGCCACGCGCCCCTGAGGCGAGGGCCCTGCGCAGTACGTGCGGGTGGCCGTGCCCGGTGAGGATCACTCCCGCGCACTGTGGAGCACCCGCCCCAGTTCGCCGATGACCCCGAGTCCGTCCACCTTCGGCATCTGCAGATCGATGACCGCGACGGCGGGCCGGTGGAGCACGGCGTGCTCGATCGCTTCCCGGCCGTCACGTGCGGTGGCAACGATACGGATATCCGCCTCGCGCTCGAGAAGACTTGCCAGCGCGTCTCGGATCAGTTCGTCGTCTTCGGCGAGGAGAACCCGGATGGGCTCGTTCATGATGGTCCCCCAGGATCCCGGCGGCACTCCAAACGCAACTCGAAGCAGTCTTCGCCGATGGGCCCGACGACGAGCGTGGCCCCCGCCGCGTGGCAGCGTGCGCAGAGGGCAGCGATGCCGGTCCCGCCGGTGGCACTCGGCTGTAATGATCGGCAGACACCGTCGTTGACCACTCTCAAGGTCACGACTGAGGTTGTGGCGGAGATCAGGATCGAGGCGCTGCGGGCTTCGCTGTGGCGCAGGATATTCGTCACCGCCTCTCGAATGGCCGTTGCCAAGAGGGCGGCGAGCGAATTCGGAATGAGTGCGAGAGTCTCAGGATCAGCGTCGATCGTCGTTCTCATTCCCGCCGAACCGAGAACGAGATCGGCCGATTGCAGTTGAGTCGGGAGGTCGGTGGCGGTACCTCCGTGGATCGCGCGCCGTGCCTCACGAAGCGTCCCGTTCGCGAGATCACGGATGCCCTCGCTCTCCGCTGCGGCTCGATCCGGATCCCGCGCGGCGAGACCAGCCGCAAGCTCAGCTTTGAGCGCGATGACGGCCAGATGACGCCCGAGTACATCGTGCAACTCGCGGTCGACGCGTAACCGCTCCTCAGCGACCGCGAGATCGGCTTGAGCTTCTCTCCCGTCCTGCGCAGCCCACCATAGGCGGTGGATCCACACCAGTACCTGACACATCGCCCACACCGCCAAGGCGCAGCCGAGGACCGTGACAATACTGGGAGCGGGTGATCCCTCGAAGACAGCACCACCGACTGCGGCTGCACCTCCCAGCACGACGATCGCCGTCACACCACTCCGCCAGCTCGCCAGTGTGCTCGCGGCCACGGCGAACCCTGCGATCCAGGCCCAGGGCTGTTCGCCCGACTCTGCCCAAGAGTAGGCCGGCACCCACAACGTCAGGGAGATCCCTACCAGCAGCATCGCCTTCCGAATCGCCGCGGCGAGAACGAAGACGGGATTGACGGCCTCGAGCAGGACCAGCAGCACAGCGAACCCGAACAAGACGAGGCCGCCGATGAACGCCGCTGTGAGCGTCGCCGTCGGCGGCGCGGTGAACGACATCGCGATGATCGGCGCCCACGCGAAACCGGCCATCAAGAAACCGAGGACGATCCAGCGCGGTGTCCTCCACGTCGACGACGAAGGCACGCTCCGTCTGTTCGCTCGTTCGGTCTGCATGTTCGGGACGGTCCAAGCCGTCGCATCAGATGCGTCAGGCCCCGACTCGCGCGGGCCGATATCGCATGGCGACCGCCCCCGACCGGAACTCATGACGGTCCACGAGCTCGAGCTCGATGCGCTCGCGCAGACCGGCGAGCAACGTCGGCCCGTGTCCGGCCACGACCGGCTGGACGACGAACTCGTACTCATCGATCAGTCCCAGATCCGCCAGCGCCAACGGGAGCTTCACACCGCCCACCCACAGGCCCTCGCCCGGCTCCTGTTTGAGCCGCCGAACCGCTTGCTCCAAGTCGCCTCGCACCAGCTCGGCATTCCAATCGACCTCGCTCAGCGGGTTCGAGACGACATACTTCTTCGCCCGGTCGATGCTCTCGGCGAAGGGGACCTCCCACTCATCCATCCAGTCGGGCCACGTGCCCGTGGCCGGCTTCCGCCACGCCGACTCCATCATCTCGTACGTCACACGACCGAATATCAGCGCATCGGCTCGTTCCATCTCAGCGGTCCAGTAGCGCATCGACTCCTCGTCCGGGGGGAGCCCGGCCTCGTGATGACAGCAGCCGTCGAGTGTGACGTTGATCGAGTACCGAAGTGGTCTCGTCTCGTCGTTCTCCGTTGATGCGCGAAGCGCGTTTCCACTGGACATCGTGTTTCTCCTTACTCGTGGGATCGATGAGTTGCCGATTCGGCTACCTGCGGCAGCCCCGGCATCGCGTCGATCGGGAGCACTCATGTCGGTCACACTTCTATGTCGTACAACATGATACGAGTTATCATAACCCTAGTACCCGTACACCGCTGTTCGATTTATCAATGATTGGTCGCCGGAGAGATGGCGTTCAACGCAGCATCAGATACGCAGCGACCGCGAAGAGCACCACGACAAGGAGGAGCTTGAGAGGCCGCGTCGGGATCGTGCGGGCGATCTTCCACCCGATGACAACACCGACTGCCACGGGAACGCCGACAAGCAGTGCCAGCGGCCAGTCGATCGCGCCCTGTGCCGCGTAGCTCACGGATCCGACCGTGGCGATGACCACATTCTGCGCTTGAGCGGCAGCCAGCGAGGGGAGCAACGGCACTCCGATGGCGATCAGGACCGGACCAGAACCGCGATGATCGCGACGAAGACGCCGAGCAGCGTCCCGAAGGCCTCTGCCGAGACGGTCGAGTTGGCGAACACCCCGATCGGCGTTCCCGCGACCGCTGTTGCCGCCAGAATGAGCGCGGTGCGTGTCGTGACGAGGACCCCGCCCGGCCCGAGAGCGGTGATGCCGATCCTGCCGACGAGGCTGATCACGACGAGGCGACCGCACCGGGAGACCGGCGTCGAACACTGGACCGCCCTCCTGGC
>JAPSIU010000139.1 GCA_031178565.1 Leucobacter sp.
CCTTGGATCGTCCTGCTGCTCGGACCCCCTCGATTCCCGCGCATCCCATCGTGGATCCGTGTCGGGGCCGGGCCAGGAGAACGGCCGCTGCGGTTCGACTGCGCCGAGCGGGGCGGCAGACCGAGCCGAGTTCTCCTCGGCCGCGAGGCGCTCATACGCGCCCTCGGTGGTGGGACTGAATCCCCACTCGTCGGTTCGAGGGGCCGCGGCCGCCTGCGTCGAGGGCGCGGGCTGCTGCTGAACGGGAGCGTGAGCCGATGGCTGATGCGGCTGCGCCGGCGAGAACGCAGGCGCGGGCGGCGCCTCCCATGGCAACGGCGGCTGCTGGTGCTGCGGCTGCGGCGCGTGTTGCGGCTGCTGCTGGAACGCCTGGGGCGGTACCGAAGGCAGCCCCTGCCAGTCGACGCCGCCCTGCTCCGAGGGAGCTTGATACCCCTGAGCCGGTTGGTATCCCTGAGCGGGCTGCTGATACCCCTGAGCCGCAGGCTGATACCCCTGCGGGGCCTGCTGATACCCCGCGTACGCGGGGGTTCCGAGACCGCCCTGGGTCGGGGAGGCGGCGTAGGCCTCCCGGGTCCGCATCGGCCCCGTGTAGCCGAAGTCGCGGATATGGTTCGCGAGCATCATCGCCCACACCGGCGGGATCAGGGCGCCGAGCACCGTGAAACCGGCTCCCTTGCCGTGCTCGGCGTTGATGCGGTGGATCGCGACGATCAGCACGATCAGCACCACGACCCCGAGGCCGGGGACCAGGCCGAGCAGCACGAGCCAGCCGGGGAGACCGCCGCGTTCGATCAGCTGCCACTGGTTCCAGACGGGCACCCAGCCGGCCCAGCCGGGCAGACCGATCCTCGGGAACAGTCGGGACAGCGACCAGAGGTACCAGATGTAGAAACCGATGAAAACGATCGACCACATGCCGATGACCGCGAAGATTCCCGGTCCGCTGAGATTATCCATTATCTCTTCCTGCTCTGCACGTCTATCGTGCTTCAGCTACATACTCTGCCACGAAATCGACCGGCTTCGCAGCGTTTTACCCCTCGTCACGCGCCGAATGCCAAGGTGCCGACGATGATGAGCCCGACGACGGAGACCAGGACGGCGGCCGCGTATCCCGCCAGGGTGAGCGCTCTCCTCCGGCGGAAACGGCGCGCGAGCGACGGCATGGGCGGTCGCACGGCGGCGGGCGGCGGGCTCCAAGGCCCCGAGGGGGGAGGACCGATCCGGCGCTGCACCGCGTCCATGCCTCCGGGAACGGCGCCGCTGAGCGGCGACCGCGCGCCGTACACCACCGGGGGCAGCCCTCGCACGGACTCCGGTCCCGGCGACCCGCCGGAAGGATCTCGCGAGGGATCCGCCCCGCTCCACGGGTCCTCGCCGCCGCGCTCGGCGACCACGGTCGCCTCCGTCGCCGGTCCCGTGTCATCCGACGCCGGATCGAAGGCGACCGTGGCGTCGTCGTCCACCGGCCGCCCGCCCCGCCCGACGCGCTCCTCGTTCATCGTCGCACCGGCCTGGTCACCTCGAGGGTGTCCTCGTCGACGGTGTCCTCGTCTCCGGAGTCGTCCCGCGGATCGTCCGATCCGGAGACTCCACCGGGGTCGAGCGCGGCGAAGTCCGCGGAGATCGTGTCGACCACGACGACGGAGATGTTGTCGCGGCCGCCCGCCTCGCACGCCCGACGCAGCAGTTCCTGGGCGACCGAGTCGGGGCGACCGCCCACCGTGAGCACCGCCCGCAGCTCCTCGTCCTCGAGCTCGGTCGTGAGTCCGTCGGAGCACACGAGCAGACGCGTGCCCGCGCGGACGGGCAGCAACCAGGCGTCGTGCCGCGAGTCTCCCGAGCCGAGCGCGCGCGTGATGACGTTCTTCGGCGTCAGCTCCGCGTCGGCCCGCCCCTCCGCGAGCAGTTCGGCGTGCAGGGAGTGATCCACCGTCAGCTGCCTCAGGTCGGCACCGGTGTGCAGGTAGACCCGGGAATCCCCGATGTTCACCACGTACCAGTGCGGAACTCCCTCGTGCTCGATGAGCACGACCCCCGAGAGGGTGCACCCGGCGCCGCGTTCCGTCCGGAACGAGACCTCGTCGACCGCTCGCCTCGCCCCTTCGATGGCGTCTTCGACTTCCCTCCGATGGAGGGGGCGCGTGGACGAGGCCAGAGCGGCGAACGCCGCGACCGCCGCAGCGCTCGCGAGGTCGCCGGCCTCGTGCCCGCCCATGCCGTCCGCGACGACGAACACCGGCTCCCGCGCGAGAACCGCGTCCTCGTTCACCCGGCGGTGCATGCCGACGTGGCTGTGCGCCGCGCTCTCGAGCACCGGACCCGCCGTGAGCAGCCCTGATCCGTGGAACTCTCGCATCCCGTTCACCTCACCTCACTCTCCTGCTGGCCATTGCCGATGCCCTCTTCCGATCTCCCCCGCTTCCGGGAACGAACCCCGTACGACCGCAGCGAGTAGGCGGCTCGCAGGCGCCGCCATCGGTTCATCGAGGCCGCCCGCTCGGCGCGATCGGCGTCCGCCGCGCGCCACACGAGGTCCGCGTCCGCCTCGTCGATCCCCTCGCGAGAGAAGACCGCGCGGTCGATCTCGATGGCGACCCAGCTCGCGGGTGCGGTTCCGAGCGCGGCGCCCGTGGCGCGGCGGCCGGCACCGCTCGGTATCTCAACGCCCGCGTCCCTCGCCCGGTCCAGCATCTCCTCCCACCCGCTCAACGCGCGGAGTTCGGGCAGGGCCTCCGCCCGGCGTCGGCGCGCGCGCAGCCGCTTCGCGAGCGGCAGGAAGAGGATCGGGACGGCGAGCAGCACGACGGCGGCCGCGGAGAGGCCCACGATGCGCAGCACGGGCCAGAGCCACGACGCCGGATCCGTCTCCCCCGGCTCCTCGGCGTTCTCCGACTGGTCGCCGAGGCCGACGGGCGGGTCGACCTCTCGGGCATCGCGCTCCTCGGGTGTCGTCGGGAACTCGGGGAGCCGCTCGCCCTCCTCGAGACGCTGCGGCGGCTGCTCCGCCTGCGGCGCGACGTCGAAGGGGACCCAGGATCCGCTCTCGCCGCGCACCTCGATCCACGCGGAGAGGTGCTCGCCCGTGCAGACGTCCATGCAGGCCGGGACGCCGGGCACACCGGCGTCCTCGCCGAGCCTCACGCCCATGACGACCCGAGACTCGAAACCGAGCGCGCGGGCGGCGAGCGCCGCGGCCGTGGCGAACTGCTCGTCATCCCCGATGCCGGCCACGAGCGCCGCAGCACCCGGCCGTTCTCCGGCCGCGGCCTGCTGCGCGTTGAGCTGCGCGAACAGGGATTCGACGCGCGCGGACGAGTGGCCTCCCGCACTCGGCTCGAAATCCGTGCCGTACTCCTCCGCGAGGCGCTCGAGCCACAATCGCTGCCCCTCGCCCTCGCTGAGCGCGTGGCTCAGGTACCCGCGGGCGCGCAACCGCTCGATCAACTCGGCGAGTCCGGCGGCGTCGGCGGACACGCTCTGGCGCTCGATCCAGCGTGCGAGTTCTGGCATCGCCTCCAGGTCGACGAGCGGTGCCGCGGAGATCGGGCGGCCCGGATCCCTCGGTCCCTCGGCCGTCTCCATGTCGGCGGTGTAGCCGTCGCCCTCGGCCAGGCCCGGGGCACCGGTCGAGTCCGGTACCGCGATCGCTCCGCCGGTCTCGCGGTTCACGTAGAACGCGTCGGCGAGCTCGCTCGCCCGAGGGCCCGAGAAGCTCGGCGGAGAACCCAGTTCGGCCGTCGGAGCCCAGATGTCGCGGTAGCCGTCCGCGATCTCGACCGTCACGCGGCTCGGCCGCTCGACCGGCTCTCCGCTCGGAAAGCGGGCGAACCTGCCCGCGGCGCCCTCACCGACGTGGAAGTCGACGCCGTCGTAGGCGTCGAGCACGGCGAGTCGCAGGCGCTGCGGCAACGATCCGTCCGCCCGCACGGCGAAGAGCGGGCCGTCGATCGCCTCGTCGCTCTTCGAGGCGCGATATGCGGCGAGCGGGCTCGGGCGGTCCCGGATCACGATCTCGGGGTCGACGCGGTCTCTGGGCACCGCTCGCGCTCCCGAGTCGAGCACTGGCGCGAGCAGCGCACCGGCCGCGAGCGCGACGGCGACCGTCGCGGAAGCCACGAGCGCGCGCGTCGTGCGTCCCCGCCGCGGCGACGCATCGCTCGCGGAGCGCCCCAGCCGCAGGGCCGCTCGGCGAGCAGCACCCGAGGTCCACGCCACCCAGCAGGCGGCGAGCGCCGCGGCCGCGAGCCACAGCGCGAGCTCGCGGGGCGCCGGGACGAACAGCAGCCCGAGTCGCAGCGGTGCGCTCACGGCCGATGAGCCGAACACCGTGCCGAACGCGACGGGGACGAGCAGCGGGAGGGCCGCGAGGGCGGGCCACCGGCCGGGACGCAGCGCGATGAACACGACCAGGATCGGCACGAGGAGCATCACGATGTACGCGGGGACGAGCACGGTCTGGTAGCTGCCGACCGGCAGGTTGAGCGTCAACAGCTGCTTCCACCCCAGGGCGACGGCGGCGAGCCCATCCGCGAGGCCCCGCAGCGGGCCGTTCGCGAGCGACTGCGGAACCGCGACGGGCACCACCGTGAGCGCGAAGACGACGAGGATCGTCGCCGCGAAGACGAGGAACGGCACGCGCCAGCGCTCGCGCACCCAGGCCATCGTCGCACCCAGCACGAGCCCGGTCCCGGATACCACCCACAGCCACGGCGTCGCGTAGATCGGCCAGGCCGCGAGCACACCGAGCGCGAGGGCGGCAGCGGCGGCGAGGATCCCGCCGACGAGGCGCGTCCAGGGGTTCATGCGGCGCTCCGGATCAGCAACTGGGGCAGATCGCCGAGCGCGCCGACCGTGAACATCGTGAGCGGATCGATGCGCTGGGCGCGCGGTTCGGCGTGCAGCGCGCAGCGCACGGCGAGCACGTGCACGTCCGGGCTGAAGGGGACGGCCGCGCGGCGGATCCGGTTCGAGGCGGGCAGGGATCCCGTGACGATCGCGACGATCGAGAGCGGCCTCCGCGAGTGGGCGAGGCCGGTCGCGAGCGCTTCGAACGGCAGCCCCTCGGGCGCGGGTTCGAGTTCCGCCCAGGCGTTCAGCAGCTGCTGCGCATCGCGGGAAGGCAGCTCCTCGAGTCCGTCGATGCTGGGCCGCAGCCGTCCGGGCGCCCACGCCGAGGCGACGAAGCGCTCACGGCCCTCGCGCACGGCCTGCACCGACAGCGAGGCTGCCGCGCTGACGCCGAGCTCGAACTCCTCGTCGCTCGCGTACTCCTCGCGGCGCGCATCGAACAGCACCGCCACCCTGGCCGTCTGCGATTCCTCGTACTGGCGCACCATCAGCGTCCCGGTCTTCGCGGTCGACTTCCAGTGCACGTGCCGCATCGCATCGCCCGGCGCATACTCCCGCACCGCGTAGAAGGAGAGATCGGCGTCGACGAGGCGCCGGCTCGCGGTCCCCTCGAGGTCGCGCACGAGGCCCGCCGAGTTCGGCGGCAGCATCGCGGTCGCGGGGTGCACGTGGACGAGATGCTTCTCAGGCCAGGTCATCTCGCGGCGCAGGAGGGCGAGCGGATCCCGCCGAGCGACGGTGAGCGGGCCGACGCGGATGATCCCGCGGTGAAGGGCGGGAACGTGGGCCGGGATCTCCACCGAGCCGTGCGGGCCGACGAACGGCACCGTCAGCTCTCGCAGAGCCTCGCCGACGGGCAGTTCGGCGACGGCGGGCAGCGCGGGCCTCGCGCTGCGGTTCTCGATCCGGATCCGCGCGTGGACCTCGCCGCCGGCCACGACCGTCGTGCGATCGAGCAGGATGCCGACCCGATAGGCCCGGCTCCCCAGGAGGAAGGGAAGGGCGACGAGCAGCAGAGCGGCGCCGACGACGCCGACGAACCACGCCTCCACCCAGGCGACCGTCGCTCCCAGGACCAGTCCGATCACCGTGATCGCGAGCACGAACCAACCGAGCGGCGTCACCGCCTGGGTCGCGGCCCTCCACCCGAGGCCGAGCCGCATCCGGGAACGCCGCCACCAGCGGCGCACGATCACGCGGCGACGACGGGTGTCCCCGAGCGAGCGAGCGGTCGTGCGGGTGCGGGTGTCGCCCCTGACGGTTCCCGTCCGGGTGGCGGTGCGCCGGAGCCGGCTGCGGGTGTTCTCGGTGCTCACGCCGTGCCGTTCTCCTGCGGGATCGGCGTGTCGAGGAGGATCTGGCCGATGACGGCCTCGGCGGTGACTCCCTCGAACTCGGCCTCCGGCTCGAGTACGAGGCGGTGGGAGAGCACGGCGATGGCGAGGTCGCGCACGTCGTCGGGGGTGACGTAGGCGCGACCTGAGACGAGCGCCCACGACGCGGCCATGCGCATGAGGCCCAGCGCACCGCGCACGCTCGCGCCGAGGCGCACCTCGCCCGCCCGGCGGCTCGCCTCGACGAGCCGAGTGACGTACTCGGCGATGAGCGGGCTCACGTACACGGCGTGGACGAACCGCTGCAGCTGCAGCAGCGTGCCGATGTTCATGACCGCAGGAACCTCGGGCACGGCCGCGCGCTGCAGGATCCGCATCATCGCCGCGTCGTCCGGGTACCCGATGGAGGTCTTGATCATGAACCGGTCGAGCTGGGCCTCGGGCAGGCGGTATGTTCCGGCCTGCTCGATCGGGTTCTGCGTGGCGATCACGAGGAACGGCTCGCTCACCCGGTGACTCTGCCCGTCGACCGTGACCTGATGCTCCTCCATCACCTCGAGCAGCGCCGACTGCGTCTTGGGGCTCGCGCGGTTGATCTCGTCGGCGAGCACGACGTTCGCGAAGACCGGTCCGGCGTGGAACTCGAAGATCCCCTGCTTCTGGTCGTAGACGGTGATGCCCGTCACGTCCCCGGGCAGCAGGTCCGGTGTGAACTGCACGCGCGAGGAGGTGCCCTGCATCACCCGGGCGAGCGCGCGGGCGAGGGCCGTCTTGCCCGTGCCGGGCACGTCCTCGAGCAGCACGTGCCCGCCCGCGATCGTCGCCGCCAGCACGAGTTCGATCACCCGGCGCTTGCCCTCGATCGACTGCTCCATCGCGTCGGCAGCGGTGCGGACCGCCTCGCTCGCCCAGCGCGCTCGCTCCTCGGTGAGCACCTCGTCGGCGCGCGGCCTGGTCGTCTCCGGCGTGAGCAGGGGCTCGGGGGTCATGTGCGCTTCTTTCTGTCGGCGAGGGGTGGGGCGG
>JAPSIU010000498.1 GCA_031178565.1 Leucobacter sp.
CAGCACCGCGTGCACCCGGATACCCTCCCCGAGCCGCACGTCGGCGCACGGGTGGAGTTCGTCGAGGTGCCGTCCTCCCGCGGCGATCAGCTCGGCGGCCAGCCGCTGGACCGCCCGGGGCGAGGCCCGCCACTCGGGAATCTGCTGGAGCAGCCCGCCCCGATCCACCCACAGGGTCCCGACGCCGTCGCGCACCTGCACGAGCAGATCCCGCAGCTCGGCGTCGTCGAGCAGCGGGAGCAACCCGCCGAGGGCGCGGCGTGCCGCGGGCTCGAGGGCAGCCGTCCGCAGCGGCGGAGGCGGAACCGCGAGCGCGGACCGATCCGGCAGTGCCACGGGATCCACCGCGGCGTGCGCGATCCGAGAGACGTCCGGTTCCGACGTCGATGAAACGGTCGGCGCGGAGGCCCCCGGATCCACCCGCTCGGGGACCGGGATCAGCCAGCGGGGAATCTGTCTGCGGGCGGGGGTCGGCGTCGGCGATGTGTCGGGCGGAGCCCGGAGCGGTGCGGCAAGAGTCATGCTTCCAGCGAACCACCCGCCCGGTTCTTCCGCTCGTTCGCAAGCGCCAATGTGGACAACCAGCAAGGTTCTGGCTATCCGCGAGGGCTGTGGGCGAAGTACGACGGAAAGCTATACCCTGGTTCTGCACTCGCCTGTGCGGCGGCGCGTCGACGACTCCGAGCGCGGCTCATTCGCACGGCGCGACTCGAAAAGTACAGCACTCGACCGATCGGATAAGGGCGTCCATGACTGATCAGCACGGCACCATCGAAAGCCACCCCCTCGCGGAGGGAGCCGAGACCTATCCGCCGGCGCCGGAGTTCCGCGAGCAGGCCAACCTCAACGACCCCTCGGTCTACTGGCGCGCCGCGGAGGATCCCGAAGCGTACTGGGCGGAGCAGGCCGCGAAGCTGCGCTGGACCAAGCCCTTCACCGAGGTGCTCGACTGGTCGAATCCGCCGTTCGCGAAGTGGTTCGCCGACGGTGAGCTCAACGTCGCCGCGAACTGCCTCGACCGCCACGTCGCCGCCGGGCTCGGCGACCGCGTCGCGATCCACTTCGAGGGCGAGCCCGGCGACACCCGCACGATCACGTACGCAGAGCTCACGCACGAGGTGAAGCGCGCGGCGAACATGCTCACGAGCCTGGGCGTCGAGGCGGGCGATCGCGTCGCGATCTACATGCCGATGATCCCCGAGGCGGTCATCGCGATGCTCGCGGTCGTACGCCTCGGAGCCGCGCATTCCGTCGTCTTCGGCGGGTTCAGCGCCGAGAGCCTCCGCGCCCGCATCGACGACGCTGGAGCGGAGATCGTCATCACGGCGGACGGCGGCTACCGCAAGGGACGCGCGTCGGCGCTGAAGCCGACCGTGGACGACGCGCTCGCCCTCAACGACGGTGGAAGCACCGTGCAGCACGTGCTCGTGGTGCAGCGCACGAACAACGAGGTCGCCATGCAGGAGGGGCGCGACCTGTGGTGGCACGAGGAGATCACGGCGTTCGACGATCAGCACGAGGCCAAGGGCTTCCCCGCCGAGAACCCGCTGTTCATCCTCTACACCTCGGGCACGACGGGCAAGCCGAAGGGGATCCTGCACACCTCGGGCGGATACCTCACGCAGACCTCCACGACCCACCGCGACGTCTTCGATCTCAAGCCCGAGAGCGATGTCTACTGGTGCACGGCCGACATCGGCTGGGTCACCGGCCACAGCTACGTCGTCTACGGGCCGCTCGCCAACGG
>JAPSIU010000140.1 GCA_031178565.1 Leucobacter sp.
GCCCGTACCTCTACGCGGGGATCCTCTTCTTCGCCACGCTGGGTGCCTACGCCGTCAACCTGCAGACCTTCGACCTGTTCCTAGCCGGCGGCACCGAACTCGGCATCGACCTCGACTCCGACCTCATGCGCCTCGCGACCGGCGGGCGCGCGTAGGAGGACGGGCGCGCTCGGCAGGGCATCGGTCCTCCTCCGCTTCTCCTCGCCGACCTGTTGTCACGCAGACCCACCGATTCGACCACGGACCTACAGGACTGCGGGATCCCGTGCGTGTCTCGTCGAATCGGTGTTCCGGGGTCAACGGGAGTGGGCCGGCGGTCGACCCGGCCCGTGTTCACGAGGCGCTGCAGCAGCCCCGCGATCGGCGACGGGGCGATGTGGTGGCGCCGCGCAACCTCGCGCGGGAAATCGGTTACTTGCTATTGACAAGCACGCTTGCTTTTAGCAAGCTAGACACATCCGGGCGCACCGGATCCGACCACCGAACCGAGCATCACGACACAGGAGTCCGCAATGATCTTCGTCAACCTCACCACCACCGACCTCGAGCGCAGCAAGGCCTTCTACACGGCGCTCGGCTGCGACATCAACCCGATGTTCACCGACGAGAACGCCGCGTGCATTGTCTGGGACGAGAACACGTTCTTCATGGTGCTGACCCACGAGCACTTCAAGCAGTTCACCGACAAGCCCATCGCCGACCCGCAGACGAGCGCGCAGGTGATCGTCGCGTTCACCCGGGATTCCCGGGCCCACGTCGATTCCACCGTCGAGGCGGGCATCGCCGCGGGCGGCAGCGAGAACCGGGATCCGCAGGACTACGGCTTCATGTACCAGCGCAGCATGCAGGACCCCGACGGCAACATCATCGAGTTCACCTACATGGAGCCGCAGGCCGCCGAGCAGGGGCCCGACGCGTTTCTGAGCGAGCACGGCGCGGGCCCGGATCCCGTTCCCGGTTCCTGAGAATGGCCGCGCGCAGCTACGGCCAGTACTGCGGTCTCACACGGGCCGTCGAGCTCGTCGGGGAGCGGTGGGCGCTGCTCATCATCCGCGACCTGCTCGTCGGCCCGCGCCGCTATACCGACCTCAAGCAGGGGCTGCCGCGGATCCCGACCAACATCCTGAGCACCAGGCTCAAGGAGTTGCAGGAGGGCGGGGTCGTGCGGCGCGTCCCGCTCGCCCGCTGCGGGCTCGTCTACGAGCTCACCCCTTACGGCCGCGCACTCGAGCCGATCATGCTCGCGCTCGGTCGCTGGGGATTCCAGACGATGGGCGATCCCGCCGAGGGCGACGTGGTCACCCCGGACTCGCTGACCATGGCGCTGCGCACGGCGTTCCGGCCCGAGCGCGCTGAGGACGCCGACTTCGAGCTGCACGTCGGTGACGTCGCGCTGCGCGCCAGGGTCCGGGATCGGATGCTGACCGTGGCGCAACTCGCGCCCCCCGCCCCGCCCGTGGGCGGCGCTCCCCCGAGCGGCGATCCCGAGGGCGTCATCGTCGCCGGCCCCGGCATCCGTCGGTTGATCGGCGGCGAGATCACGGCGGACGAGGCGGTCGCGCAGGATGTCGCCGCGGTCGTACGCGGAGACGAGGAGATCCTCGCCCGATTCGCAGGGATGTTCCGCATCGACCCGATCGAACCGATCGAACCGATCGACCCCTGATCCTGTGGAACTGCACTGACCCTGCGCCCGCCGACCCCTGAGCCCGCCGCGTGGACCGGCACCGAACACCGCACCATCCATCGAATGGAGGACACCGATGTCCGAACACGAACACTCACCCGCAGGTCGCATCGTGATCGACCTGTTCACGACGCTCGACGGCGTCGCCCAAGCCCCCGGCGGTCCCGAGGAGGATCCGAGCGACGACTTCCGCTTCGGAGGATGGCAGGCGCCGCACCCCGACGACATGGTGGGCCGATCCGTCATGGAAGGGATCCGGAATATGGACGCCCTCCTGCTCGGCCGGCGCACCTACGACATCTTCGCCGGCTACTGGCCGCAGCAGGACGTCGAGATCGGACGCGTCTTCAACGCCTTGCCGAAGTACGTCGCGTCGCGCGACCCCGGTCTCGAGGTCGGATGGGCCGGCACGACGCGCATCGGCGACTCGCTCGCCGATGAGCTGGCGGAGCTGCGCGCCCGGCACCGCGAGGTGCACGTGATCGGCAGCGTCGACCTCGTGCAGACGCTGATCGCCGAGCGCCTGTGGGGCGCTTCGAGCGACGACGAGCTGAACCTCTGGGTCTACCCGATCGTGCTCGGCACGGGCAAGAAGGTCTTCCCCGACGGTGCCGTGCCCACGAACCTCCGCCTCATCGAGCCGCCGATCTCGGGGAGCGCGGGCGCCGTGCTGTTGCGCTACGCGCCCGAGCCGGGAATCCCCGAGACCGGGGAGATGGCGCCGGACCCCGAGGCCTGAGCCGGCGGTGCCGGCCCGTCCACCCGTCCGCCCGAGCCCATTGTTCCCGCCCGCCCAAGCCCATTGTTCCCGCCCGCGCGAATCTTCACCGCTGGAAGGCTCGGGCAGGTACAAAGGGCTCGGGTACGACGAGGGGCTCCGATCCGCGTCACCCGAGGGTGCGGGATCGGAGCCCCTCTTCCGTCACAACCTTGCGAATCGGGCGGTTATGCCCCGACGTACCCGTCCGCGACGTCGAGCGCCGCGTCGATGATGTCGAGCCCCGCCACCAGATCCTCCTCGGAGATGATGAGCGGCGGCGCGATCTGCAGGCGGTTGAAGTGGACGAACGGCCAGAGCCCCGCCTGCTTGCAGGCGGCGACCACGGCGTTCATCGGAGCCGCGGCCTCACCCGCCGCGTTGAACGGCACGAGCGGCTCGCGGGTCTCGGGGTCGCGGACCAGCTCGAGCGACCAGAAGAGACCGCGTCCGCGGAACTCGCCCACCGACGGGTGCTTCTCCGCGAACTCGCGCAGGCGCGGCTCGACGACACGCGAACCGAGATCGCGCACGCGCTCCAGGATCCGCTCCTCCTCGAAGATGTCGAAGGTCGCGACGCCCGAGGCGCAGGCGAGCGGGTGGCCCGAGTAGGTGAGCCCGCCCGGGAAGGCGCGATCCGCGAAGGTCTCGTGGATCTCCTCGGAGATGACCACGCCGCCGAGCGGTACGTACCCCGAGTTGACGCCCTTCGCGAAGGTCACGAGATCGGGGCGGACGTCGAAGCCCTGGTAGGCGAACCACTCGCCCGTGCGGCCGAAGCCGACCATGACCTCGTCGAGGATCAGCACGATCCCGTGCTTGTCGCACAGCGCGCGCACGCCGGGCAGGTAGCCGGGCGGCGGCACGAGCACGCCGTTGGTACCGGTCACGGTCTCGAGGATGATCGCGGCGATCGTGTTCGGCCCCTCGAGCTGGATCGTCTGCTCGAGGTGCGCGAGCGCGCGCTCCGTCTCCTGCTCCGGCGTCTCCGCGTAGAACGCGGAGCGGTACTGGTAGGGCCCGTAGAAGTGCACGACCGCGGGATCGAGCACGCCGTTCGCCCAGCGGCGCGGCTCCCCCGTCAGGGTGATCGCGGTCGAGGTCGAGCCGTGGTACGAGCGGTACCGCGCGAGCACCTTCTGGCGGCCGGTGTGGTGCCGGGCCATGCGCACCGCGTACTCGTTCGCGTCGGCGCCGCCGTTCGTGAAGAAGACGGATCGGGCGCCCTCGAAGGAGTGCTCCACGATGCGCTTCGCGAGTTCTCCGCGCACGTCGTTCGCGACCGCCGGCTGGATCGTCGCGAGGCGTCCGGCCTGCTCCTGGATCGCCCGCACGAGACCGGGGTGCTGGTGACCGAGGTTCAGGTTGACGAGCTGAGACGAGAAGTCGAGGTACTCGGTGCCGTCGTAGTCCCAGAAGCGCACGCCCTCGCCCTTCGCGACGGGGAGCGGATCGATCGCGCTCTGCGCCGACCACGAGTGGAAGACGTACTGACGGTCGTTCTCGCGCACCTCGCGCTGCGCATCGGTGTCGCCGAAGCTCCGCTCGGCGCCGTTCAGGTCGATGAAGTCAGACATGACTTGCCTTTCTCTGTCCGGGTTCCGTCAGCTGTTGCTCGGGAAGCCGAGGTCGACCTTCGACTGGTCGGGGTTCGGCCAGCGGGTGGTCACGACCTTGGAGCGGGTGTAGAAGTGCACCGACTCGGGGCCGTAGATGTGGGAATCGCCGAACAGCGAGTCCTTCCAACCGCCGAAGGAGAACGAGCCCACGGGAACGGGGATCGGCACGTTGATGCCGACCATGCCGGCCTCGACCTCGAACTCGAACTGGCGCGCCACGCCGCCGTCGCGGGTGAAGATCGCGGTGCCGTTGCCGAACTGGTGGTCGTTGATCAGCTGCAGGCCCTCTTCGTAGGTGTCGACGCGCACGACGGCGAGCACTGGTCCGAAGATCTCGTCGCGGTAGACCTTGCTGTCGGTCTTGACGTGGTCGATGAGCGAGACGCCGGTGAAGAAGCCGTCGCCCTCGAACTGCGCCTCGCGGCCGTCCACGACGACCGTCGCGCCCTCGTCCGCCGCGCCGGCGACGTAGGACTCGACGCGCTCCTTCGCCTCGCGGGTGATGAGCGGGCCCATCTCGGAGGCGGGGTCCGTGCCGTCGCCGATCGTGAGCTTCTCCATGCGCTCGGCGATCTTCGCCACGAGCTCGTCGCCCACTCCGCCGACCGCGACGACGACCGAGACCGCCATGCAGCGCTCGCCCGCGGAGCCGTACGCGGCCGAGACGGCGGCGTCGGCGGTCATGTTCAGGTCGGCGTCGGGCATCACCAGCATGTGGTTCTTGGCGCCGCCGAGCGCCTGGACGCGCTTGCCGTTCGCGGCCGCGCGCTCGTAGATGTACTTCGCGATCGGGGTGGATCCGACGAAGCTCACGGCCTTCACGTCGGGGCTGTCGAGCAGGGTGTCGACCGCGACCTTGTCGCCGTGGACGACGTTGAGGACGCCGTCGGGCAGGCCGGCCTCGCGGAACAGATCCGCGATGAACACCGAGGCGGAGGGATCCCGCTCCGAGGGCTTCAGCACCACGGTGTTGCCGCAGGCGATCGCGCTCGCGATCATCCAGAGCGGCACCATCACCGGGAAGTTGAAGGGAGTGATCGCCGCGACGACACCCACCGGCTGCTTGATCGAGTGCACGTCGACGCCGGTCGAGACCTGCTCGTCGCGCTCGCCCTTCAACACGTGCAGGAGGCCCGACGCGAATTCCACGTTCTCGAGCCCGCGCGCGATCTCGCCCGCGGCGTCGGAGAGCACCTTGCCGTGCTCGCTCGTGACGATCGCCGCGAGCTCGGGCGTGCGCTGCTTGAGCAGCTGACGCAGGTTGAAGAACACGTCGGCGCGCTTCGTGAGGCTCGTCTTCCGCCACTTCGGCAGCGCTGCCTTCGCCGCGGCGACGGCCTGCTCGACCGTCTGGACCGAGGCGATGCCCAGCTCGTGCTGCTGCTCACCGGTCGCCGGGTTGAACACCGGCTGCGTGCGCTCCGCGGCGTCGATCTTCTCGCCGCCGATGACGTGGGGGATGCGTGCCATCCGTTGGCCTTCTTTCCTTCGATTCGTGGATCGGCCCGGTTTCTCCGGGCAATGTGTTCGGGATCCTCGATCCCGTTGAATACCAGTGTTGCAGGAGGGAGACTGGAGACCATCGGTCAATCCATCGGCACTTTCGCGAGTTTCCGGACAAACTGTATGATTGGCTCGTGGATCCAGGGATCGAGCAGGGGCGGACCTCGTCCCCCACCGTCGCCGACGTGCTCTCGCTCCCCGAGCTCGGCGCCGGTGAACCGGAGGTGATCGCGGGCCGCGAGGGCCTCGGTCGCCCGATCCGCTGGGCGCACGTGGTAGCCGGGACCGGCGCGACCGCGCTGCTGGACGGCGGTGAGCTGATCCTCACGACGGGCGCCGGCTGGCCCCAGGATCCCGTCGCGCTGGGGGTCCTCGCCGAGACGCTTCTCGCCGCGGGTCCCGCGGCGGTCATCCTCGAACTGGGAGGATCCTTCGACACCGCGCCCGAGCGGCTCGTGTCCGCGTGCGAGGCCCGCACGATCCCCCTCATCGTGCTGCGCGGCGAAGTGCGCTTCGTGCAGATCACACAGCGCGTGCACCAGCGGATCCTCGCAGCCCAGAACGAGGCACTCGCGGCACGGGCCGAGGTGCACACGATGCTCACGGAGCTCGGCCTGAACCGCAGCCCGGTCGACTACGTGATCCAGCGCCTCTCGGAGACCCTGGACGCGCCCGTGGTGCTCGAGGATTCGGCTCACCGCGTCGTGGCGTGGGCCGGGTCCGGAGAGGACTCGGAGGCGGTCCTCGCCCCCTGGGTGCGGGCGGAGGGGCGCGAGTTCTCGCTCGCCGACGGCTGGGAACGCGTGCCGGTGGAGGCCCAGGGCAAACGGTGGGGCCAGCTCACGGCCCTGCCGGGACCGCCCCACGCCGCGGGGAGGCGGACCGTGCTCGAACTGGGCGCCTTCGCGCTCGCCCTCGGCAGGCTCGCGGACTCGGGGGACGACCAGTGGCTCCAGCTCAGCTCGAAGCAGCTGTTCGATTCCATCCTCAGCGGGCGGTACCGGCGGGACACGGAGCTCGCGGCGCAGCTCGCGGCCGCCGGGCTCCCCATCGAGGACCGCACGCTCGTGGGGGCCGCGCTGCGCGGCACCGGCGACTTCGGCGCGCACGGGTCGCTCGAGCGCGCCATCCTCGAAACCGCGCTGCGCCGCGCCGTCGCACCCGAGGGCCGTGCGATCCTGACCCCGGATGCGGGATCGGACGAAAGCGGAGGAGCGTTGGGCCGCCCGATCCTGCTCGCCCTGCTCTCCTTCCCGCGGGGGGACTCGCGCGTCGATCATCTCGGAGGATCCGACGCCGTGCCGCCGCTCGCCTCCCGCCTCGCCCGCGAACTCGAGATGCTCGTCCCCTCGACCACCCCGGCGGCTTGGCGGGCCCACCTGAGCCTCGGGGTGCCCGGCGGCAAGATCCGGCCGCTCATCACCTCGCTCGAGCGGGTGCGCGCCGCCGGGCTGCTGCCGCCCTCGGCGGCGTCGGGCCGCGTCACGGTGCAGCAGGCGGAGCGCCAGCCGCTCGCCTATCTCGTGCGCGGACTCTCGGCCTCACCCGAGGTGCAGGAGTTCGCCGCGGACGCGCTCGGACCGCTCATCGCCCACGACGAGCAGTCCGGCCCGACGCCGCCGAGGGCGGCA
>JAPSIU010000004.1 GCA_031178565.1 Leucobacter sp.
TTCTCGTTCGCGGCGAGCACGAGCCGGCGGATCGGGAGGCCCATGCTCTTCGCGAAGTACCCCGACAGGATGTTGCCGAAGTTGCCCGACGGCACAGTGAAGGAGACCTCGGAGCCGACGCGCTCGCCGCCGACGAGCGCGTCGGCCTGCCCCAGCCACGCCCCGAAGGAGTAGACGATCTGCGCGCTGACGCGGCCGAGGTTCACCGAGTTCACCGCGCCGAGGTGGTGCGCGCGCTTGAACTCGAGATCCTCGAAGAGCGCCTTCATGAGGTTCTGGCAGTCGTCGAACACACCCTCGATCGCGATGTTGTGGATGTTGTCGTCGGTGAGCGAGTACATCTGCGCACGCTGGAAGTCGCTCATGCGCCCCTGGGGCGAGAGCATGAACACCGCGACGCCGTCCTTGCCTCTGAGGGCGTACTCCGCGGCGGATCCCGTGTCGCCCGAGGTGGCGCCGACGATGTTGAGCGTTCGGTCGGCGCGCGCGAGCACGTACTCCAGCGACTGGCCGAGGAACTGCATCGCCATGTCCTTGAAGGCGAGCGTCGGCCCCTCGGAGAGCCCGACGAGCGTGATCCCGTCCTCCACGCGCGTGAGCGGGACGACCTCGTCGCTCACGAAGTTCTCGGAGCTGTAGGCCGCGCGGCACATGCGGGCGAGTTCGTCGCGCGGGATGTCGGTCGCATAGAGGGCCAGGATCTCGGTCGCGAGCCCCGCGTAGTCGAGGGACCGCCACGCTTCGAGCTGCTCGCCGCTCACGCGGGGCACCGTCTCGGGCACCACGAGGCCACCGTCGGTCGCGAGCCCCTCGAGCAGGATCGCGCTGTACGGGGCGGGCGCCATGCCGCCGCGGGTCGAGATGTACTTCACCGGTGCTCCTTCAGGTCGTAGGCGTCCCATCCTATTGGAGCGGGCTCACGGGGCCATGGGCGGAGCCCTGCGAGCGAGCCATCGATCCCGCTACCAGCTCACCGGGAGCGCCTTGCCCTCCTCGTAGCCCGCCGCGGACTGCAGCCCGACGCGAGCGCGCAGGTGGAACTCGCGCAGGGTGTCGGCGCCGGCGTAGGTGAAGGAGGAGCGCACGCCCGAGGCGATCATGTCGACGAGATCCTCGACCCCGGGACGCTGCGGGTCGAGATAGATCTTCGAGGACGATATCCCTTCCGCGAAGAGCTCCTTGCGCGCTCGCTCGTACGCGTCGAGCGCGCCGAAGCGCCCCTGCACCGCCCTCGTCGACGCCATGCCCCACGACTCCTTGTACTGGCGGCCGTCGGCGTCGGCGCGCAGTTCGCCGGGCGACTCGGCGGTCCCCGCGAACCAGGATCCGATCATGACCGAGGATGCCCCGGCCGCGAGGGCGAGGGCGACGTCGCGCGGATAGCGCACGCCTCCGTCCGCCCACACGTGGGCGCCGAGCTCGCGGGCGGCCTGTGCCGTCTCCAGCACGGCGGAGAACTGCGGTCGTCCGACCGCCGTCATCATGCGCGTCGTGCACATCGCGCCCGGTCCGACGCCGACCTTGAGGATCGTGGCCCCCGCCGCGACGAGGTCGGCGGCACCCTCGGCCGTCACGATGTTCCCCGCGACGATCGGGAGGCCGAGCGCCAGCCCCGACACGGTGCGCAGGGCCCGGAGCATGCCCTCCTGGTGACCGTGCGCGGTGTCGACCACGAGCACGTCGGCGCCGGCCGCCGCGAGCGCACGCGTCTTGCCCTCCACGTCGCCGTTGATCCCGACGGCCGCCGCGACGGCGAGACGCCCATCGCGGTCGAGGGCCGGACCGTAGAGGGAGCGGCGCAGGGCCGAGCGCGGCGACAGCGTGCCGACGAGCGTCCCCCGCTCGACGACGCACACCGCCTCGGCGCCGTGCTCGGCAGCGGCTTCCACGACCCGATCGAACGCCTCGCGCGGATCCAGGAGCTCGTCCGCGTCGATCATCGGAACCCGTCCGCGGGCGAGGTCGCCGAGCCGCGCGTCGACGGGGACGGAGGCCAGGCGCGCGGACGACAGCACGCCCCGCACCGATGCGGCGGGGATCCTCTCCCCCGGTACCGCGACCGCGTCGGCGACCACGACGCACTGCCCCTCCGCGATCGGGATGAGGCCGAGCGCGTCGGCGGCGGTCGCCGACGAGGGCAGCAGGATCGGCGCGTCGAAGGCGACGGGCTGCTCCTTCACGAGGCGGATGGCGTGCTCCGTCTCCGGGAGCGCCAGATCCTGCGGGAGCACGGCCAAGCCGCCCCGGCGCGCGAGCACCGCGGCGAGCCGCGGACCGGTAACCGAGTTCATGTTGGCCGCGACGAGCGGCAGCGTCGCGGGCGTCCCGTCCCCGGGGGCGAGCGCCACGTCGAGCCGGCTGCGGACCGCCGAGCGCCTGGGGACGAGGAAGACGTCCGAGTAGGTGAGGTCCACGGTGGGCATCGCGCCGATAAACTCCATGTCCCCACGGTAGCCCGTCGGGCGCGGAACCCGGAGGGATCTCCGAGTCCCGGAGCGCGGGATTTCATCAGCGGTTAGGATGGACGCCGCTGGGTCAACGCATGGCTCACGCGCAGAACAATCGCTAAGGAGCGGAAGACAGCCATGTCAGACACCAACAATCCGGGCAACCAGACGCCGGATCAGCCCACCACGCCCTTCACGCCGCAGCCGCCGGCGGCGCCGCAGGGCCAGCAGCCCGTGCCCCCGGCACCTCCCGCTCCCCCCGCGCCTCAGAACGGCTACCCGGGGGCTCAGCAGCCCGCTCCCCAGGCGCCGATGAACACGCTCGCGATCGTCGCGTTCGTCGCATCCTTCTTCGTCAGCATCGTCGGCATCATCTGCGGTCACATCGCGCTCGGCCAGATCAAGAAGACCGGAGAGCGCGGCCGCGGCTTCGCCCTCGCCGGCACCATCATCGGCTACGTGGCCCTCGCCTTCACGATCCTCGCCATCGTCTTCACCTTCGTGATGGCCGGGATCGCCGTGCAGGCCGCGAACTCCTCGCTGAGCGAGCTCGAGCAGATGACCGAGGAGCTGGAGACCCCCACCGAGCCGGGCGTCGAGGAGTCGCCGACCGATTCGAGCGAGTCCTCGGGTGACGTCTCGCCCGAGTTCTGTGCCGCGCTCGAGGCCATCTCGGCGATGGGCGCCGAGGCGAGCAGCCCCGAGATGGCTCCCGAGGCGCTCGAGAGCTTCCGCGCGCTCGCCGAGATCGAGAGCCCGAACCAGGCCGCCTACCAGGCGTTCTACGAGTACATCCAGGACCCGATGAACGCCTCGAACAGCGAGACGGTCTTCAGCGACTACATCGACGCCGTCAGCGAGGACTCGATGGCCTGCATGTAACCCGCGACCTCGAGCCGGCCACCCGGCGCTCGAACACCCCACGGAACCCCGCGCGACTCCATCGCGCGGGGTTCCGCCGTTTCCGCTTCGATTCCGCTACGGTTACTCACGACGCCATTGTGAAAGGAAGCGCATGTTCAAGGGTTTCAAGGAGTTCCTGCTACGCGGGAATGTGGTCGATCTCGCCGTCGCCGTCGTCATCGGCGCCGCGTTCAACGCAGTGGTCCAGAAGGTCGTCGATTCGCTCATCAATCCGATCATCGGCATGGTCTTCAACGCCGATTCTCTCGACGGGGCGCTCATGATCGGGCTGCCGGGCGGCGGAGCGATCGCTCTCGGCGCGGTGATCGGGGCGGTCATCAACTTCGTGATCGTCGCGGCGGTCGTCTACTTCGCCTTCGTCCTCCCCATGAACCGCCTGCGCCACCCCGCACCTGACGAGGGCCCCGACGTGCCGACCGAGCAGGAGCTGCTGACCGAGATCCGCGATCTCCTCAAGACGCAGCCCGTCGCGGCCGCCGCGGCTTCGGCGCCCGCCGTTTCCGGCGGTGCCGGCGCTTCCGGCGCTTCCGGCGACGCTGATCCCACCGGCACCGGCACCGGCCAGGCCGAGCCCCCGCACCGCCACTGATCGCACGCGGGCGCGCGCGGTCAGCCGCGGACGTCCGCGGTCAGAAGAGCGTGGGCGCCTCGGGTTCGAGCTCCGGCGCCTCGTCGATCACCTCGACCGCCGCGGCGAGGTCCTCGGAGGCCCGCACGGCCGCGGCGACGAGGCCGGCGCTTCCGGGGCGTCGCGGATCCATCCACGCGTCGTGCACCTCCCTCGGCAGCATCAGCGGCATGCGCGAGTGGACGTCGGCCGCGCGCGACACCGCTGCCCGGGTCACCACTGAATAACTCAGCATCGGAGCCTCGCCCGGCCGAGGGATCGGCGCGAGGATCGCCGCGATCCCGAACAGCTCGTCGTTCGGAAGCGCGCAAGTACTGCCCTTCTCGACGTACCAGTGCGCCGGGATGATCGCGCGGCGCTGAAACGGCCCGCGCCACTTGGCGAGAAGCGCGTCGTCGCGCGAGTTGAAGGCGCTGTACGGAGCTGGGCCGCTGCCGTGATGGAGCCACCACCAGCCGAGCTCGATCGACCGTTCGCCGGTCTGCGCGTGGATGATCGGGTTCAGGTTGCGCGCCCGGGAGCCCGTGATCCTCGCCGTGCCGCGCTGTTCGCGCGCCCACTCCGCGAGCAGACGGCGACTGTCGGGCTCGTGCATCGGCGGGAGATCGAAGGTGAGACCGAGATCGCGCGGACCGCAGCCGAATCCGTACGTCGCGCACATGCGCCCAGCCTATCCGGCGGGTCCGCTCGCGACGCTCCCGCGCTCGCCGACCCGTGGCGCGCCGGGCCGCAGCACGAGCAGCCCGCTCAGCCCGCACCGCCCATTCAGCCCCCGCCCGCTCAGCCCGCGCCGCCCTCCGCCTCACGGCGCTCGGCCTCCTGAGCGGCCCTGAGCTCGCGCGTGGCCGTCTGCAGGGCGTCCTCCGCCCGCTGGCGCCTCCGCTGCGCGAAGGTCGACGCGCCGAACTTCGCGCGGACCCGATCCCGATCCTCGGCCGTCGCCGTGATGATGTAACTGCTCGCCAGCAGGATCACCTGGGCCGAGAGGTTGAACCACAGGAGGAGCGCGATGAGCGACGCGAACGACGCGAGCAGCGGGTTGGCCGTCGCCCCGCGCACGAAGAGGCCCGAGAGCTCCTGCAGGACCGTGAGACCGACGCCGCCCAGAAGCGCTCCCCTCCACAGCAGGCGCGGAGGCGCGGAGAACCCCGACAGCAGACGGAAGATCAGGGCGATCGCGGCGGTGTCGATCACGAGGACGACCACGATGCCGAAGAGGCGCGTGACGGGGCCCACCGCGTCGGCCTCGGACACCCCCAACCAGCTCGTCACGGCCGGGATCCAGAGCGAACCGAGGAGGCTCGCGAGGCCGGCCACGACGAGCAGTCCTCCGAAGGCGATCCCGACCAGGAGGTTGCGCAGCAGCACCCACAGGAACAGCGTCTCGTCGGTCAGCTCGTCGGCGAGCAGGCGCAGTGCGGTGCGCAGGCTGCCGATCGCGCTGATCGCCGCGCCGAGAAGACCCGCGAGGGAGATGATGCCGACGATGGTGAAGCCGGTCGGAGCTTCGACGGAGGACGGGTCGACGACGTCGGCGAGGCCCGGGATCACCGCGTCGACCGAGTCGCTCAGCGCACGCATCGCGTCGGGATTGCTGCCGAGCCAGAGCGCGGCGAGCGAGAAGCCCAGCAGGACACCGGCGAAGACGCTGAACAGCGCGCGATAGGTGATGCTGTCGGCGAGCATCGGCCCCTTGCGCTCGCTGTACAGCAGGAAGGCGCGCACCATCCGCAGCCGGAGCGCCCAGGCGATCACTCGCTGGACGAGTCCCGCGATGCCCGTCTTCCCGCGGTCCTCCGGCGCGCGTTCCCGTTCCGCTTCCATGCGCCCCAGCCTAACGACGGGCTCCGGAGCGACGCACCCCCTTGACGGCTCCGGGTGCGGTCGGGCAGCCCCGTATCCGGATCGAGCCGACACGCGGTCCGCCCCGCGCCTCACAATTGAAAACCGGTATCGTTATCGGAGATGATCACAGCAACACCCAGGACCGAGCACGTCGGCGAACAGGCGAGTGCCCTCCGCCCCCAGCGGGGCCTCGTCCTCCCGATCGCGGTCCTCGCTCTGGTGCTCGTCGCGGCGTTCTCCTCTCCGATGCTGTCCGCCATCGGCGTGCCGCCGCTCGAACTGCCGAGCACCCTGAGGGACGGCGTGACGCTCTCGCTGAGCGTGTTCATCGAGTCGCTCCCCTTCGTGATCCTGGGGATCCTGCTCTCCACCATCGTTCAGATCTGGGTTCCGTTCCGGATCATCGCGAGGGTCCTCCCGCGCCGACCCGCGCTGCGCCGGATGCTGCTCTCGCTGACAGGGATCCTGATGCCGGTGTGCGAGTGCGGGAACGTGCCGCTCTCCCGAGGCCTGATGATGCGCGGATTCTCGGTCTCCGAATCCGTCACCTTCCTGTTGGCCGCACCGATCCTGAATCCGGTCACCATCATCACCACCTATCAGGCCTTCGGATGGGACAACGGGATCCTCGCGGGACGGATCGTGGGCGGGTTCCTCATCGCGAACCTCGCGGGCTGGCTGCTCGACACCCGCGCGAACCAGAGCGGGATGCTGACGCCGAGCTTCAACGCCCACTGCGCCCACACGCACGAGGAGCGCGGCTCGAAGCTGCACCGCAGCCTCCTGAACTTCGCGGAGGAGACGAGTGCGCTGCTCCCCGCGCTCGTCATCGGCTGCGCCGTCGCCGGCGCGATCCAGATCGGCGCGCCGAGAGACCTCCTGGTCGCGCTCGGCTCGAACCCCATCTGGTCGGTGCTCGCCCTGATCGCTCTCGCGTTCGTGATCTCGATCTGCTCGAGCGTCGACGCCTTCTTCATCCTCGCGCTCAGCGCGACCTTCATGCCGGGAAGCATCGTCGCGTTCCTGCTCTTCGGCGCCATGATGGACGTGAAGATGCTCGCGCTGCTGCGCACCACGTTCACGGGGCGCACCCTCGCCTACCTGGCGATCCTCGTGGCGCTCTGCTCCCTCGTCATCGGATGGGGGCTCAACCTTGTCGCCTGACGCGCTCATCCGGCACTGGCGGGGCCTCCTCCTCGGCGCCGTGGGCGTCGTCGCGGTGCTGCACCTCGGCGCCTCCGATCGCCTGAACTGGTACATCCACCCGAGGTACGTGTGGTTCACGATCATCATGGCGGCCATCGCCGCACTGCTCATCGTGGGTGCGACCCTCACCCTCTCGCGCGCGAACGCCCGCGTCCCGGATCCCGACGGCGAGAGCGCGATGGACGCCGAGGGAACCGGGCGCCGATCCCGGAACCGTCGATCGCTCGGCGCGGTCGGGACCGGCGTACTCGTCGCCTGCGCCGCGATCGCGCTGCTCGTCCTCCCGCCCGCGCAGCTGTCGGCGGAGACCGCGATCCAGCGCCAGGTCAACACGGCCGGGCTTCCCGGGCCTGCGAGCGGCGCATCGGCCGCGGGACCCGCGGCCGCCCCGGGCGACGGCGAAGAGCTCACCGTGCGGGACTGGTCCCTGCTCCTCCGCCAGAACGGCGGCGCGGACGCCGAGGGGCGCACGGCGAGCGTCCTGGGCTTCATCGTTCCCGACGAGCAGGATCCCGAAGCCGGCTTCCACGTCGCGCGCTTCTTCGTATCCTGCTGCGCCGTCGACGCGCAACCGATCGGCGTGCCCGTGATGATGCCCGACTGGCAGGAGGCGTTCTCGGCCGGGGATTGGGTGCGGGTCGACGGCACCTTCATGCTCAACCCCGACGTCACGAGCGCCGAGCAGCTCCTCCTCGCCCCCGCCTCAGTCAGTCCCGCCGAAGCACCGGACGATCCCTATGTCTACTGATCCGAGCGTCGATCCGACCGCTGACGAGACCGCGCCGCAGGCTTCCCGGCGCCGCACCCGACTGCTGCGCGGTGCCGCGCTCGTCGTCCTCGCGCTCGTCGCGGGTGCGCGGGGCGTCGCGAACGCGACCCAGGGGCCCCGGCTCGAGAGCACCGAGACGAACGCCGAGCTCCTCGTCTCCCGGACGGATCAGCGACTCCAGCTGCGCCTGAACCAGGCGGTCGAGCTCGATGAGGAGTCCCTCTCCGTCACCCCGCGGACGCCCATCGAGGCCTCGGCGGACGGCTCCGCCGTGACGCTCGTATTCGGGGACATGCTCGACTACGACACGGAGTACACGCTCAGCGGGCGCGTCGCGGGCACGTACACCGGGGTCTCGAGCGTCGTGGAGACGCGGTTCCGTACCCCCGCGCCGACCACCTACACGCTCTCACGATCGGACGCCGGCGACCGTGTGCTCGCGCACAGCCCGTCGCCGTCCGATCCGAGCCGCACGGTCGTCACAGCGGCCCGCATTCAGGAGTACGCACCGCTCGCCGACAGACTCGCGGTCGTCACCCTCGCCGACGACGGAACCGCGGGCGTCGAGCTGCACGCCGCGGAGCCCTGGGGCGATGCCGACGCTACCGGCACCGCGGGAGCGGCCGGCGCAGCGGGAGCGGCCGGCGCAGCGGGAGCAGCCGATACGACGTCATTCCCGTTGCGGTTCGAGCGGATCACCCGCCTGGGCGGCGAACCGCGCGGCGGGATCATCGGTTTCATCGGATCGGGCCTGACCTCCGATGGGAGGAACTATGACAGCGCCCTCTTCCTGGGCGACGCCGAAGTCGAATCGAGCCCGCTCGAGGCGGTCGCGGGGGCCGACGGACGCCCCCTCCGGGTGTCGGACTGGCGTTTCGTGCCCGGCACGACCTCCGTCGTCGTCCTGGATCGCACGGGTCAGGCCTTCCTCTTCAGAGCGTTCACCGACGAGGCGCTCGTCCCGCTCGGGACCTACGACGCCCTGCAGTCGTTCCTTCCCGGAACCGCGCAGCTCGCCGTCACCGAGAGCGGCCGGACGAGGATCCTGGATCTCACGTCCTCGCAGACGCTGAGCGCGGAGGACCCGCCGCCTCTTCTCGAGCCCGACCTCGCACCGGTCCCCGTCGCGAACGGCGCGAGGCTCGACCCCTCCCTCCCCACTCAGGTGCTGCGATCGACGGGAGAGGTGATCGCCGTCGAGGCCGGCTCTCCCGACGCCGGAACCGTGGATCAGGTCGTCGTGCACGACCGGGACGGGTCCCGCGTGCTCTTCCGGCCGGCCGCCGACAGCAGCCGGATCGGGCGGATCTGCGTGTCCCCGAACGCCGAGTACCTCTCCGTCGAGACGATCTCACCCGAGGGTCGGCCCGACGGGTACCCGTCGGAGCCGGGATACACGAACACGACGACGAGCTACGTCAAGATCGACGACGGGAGGGCTGCGCGGTCCGTCATCGGGTCGATGAACAGCTGGTGCCGGTGAGAGCTCGGCGAGGTCTTCTCAGGATGTCGATGACGTTCGCACGGGCCACGATAGATCCGGATCACTCGGCGTGCCAGGGTTGCGGCCCGCCGGTCATTAGTCGCCGACGCCTCAGAACGGCTCGGCGAGTTGCAGCTCGGGTGGCGGACTCGGGCCCGCGCCGGAGCCGGAGCCGGAGCCGGGGTCTGAGCCGGAGCCGGGGTCTGGGCCAGGGCCGGAGCCGGGGTCTGGGCCGGAGCCGGGGCCGGGGCCGGTGTCGGGGTCGGGGTCGGGGCCGGAGTCGGGCTCGACTGCGACGAACATGACACGTCCGGGTGGTCGGTCGACGTGGACGCGTCCGACCGGAGAGGTCCACTCGAGCACCCCGCCCTTGCGCTGTCTCACATGCCACGAGCTGTGATGCTTGAGGGTGTGATGCCCCCGGCAGAGATGAGCGAGATTGTCGGTGGCGGTCGGACCGCCGAGCACGGCATCCACCGTGTGGTCGATATCGCATCGCGAGAGCGCGACGCGGCAACCGGGGAATCGGCAATGCTGATCTCGGGCCCTCAGGTAGCGCCGCATCTCCTCGCTCGGCCGGTAGCGGTCGACCGACATCACCGTGCCCGTCCTCGCGTGGGCTCGCACGAGCTCCCAGTGACTCGCGCCCCCGGCGAGGCGGCCCGCGGTCTCGGAGTCGACCGGTCCGTACCGCTCGAGCACGGCGGGCGCGGGAATCGGAGCACCGAGGCCGCGCGTGCCGCCTGCCGGGTTCTCACTTCCCCAGTTCCCGCCTGCCGGGTTCTCACCCGAGAGCGCGTGAGGCAGGACGGCCTCCGCGGGCACGAGGACCTGCACGTGAGCGCGGATAGCGCTCATCCCGACACCCGCGAACGCCTCTCCCGGCGTGCCCGCGAGCGCGAGATCCGCGAAGACGTCGGCGCGGAGCTGATCCTGGGTGCGACTCCGACCCGTCACCTCCGACTCTCCACGCTCCACTGACGCCGACCCGGTGCCGGAGGCAGCGCGCCTCACCTCCCGGCTCATGCGCGTCAGCCGATCGAAGATGCCGTGCACCTCGGCGGCGGACAGGTGGGCGACGAGATCCGCCATCCCGTCCTCCCGGTCCACCACGTACACGCAGCGACGCTCCCGGGCCTCCGCGTGACGCTCGTCGAGCGCGACCTCGGCGTACTGCTCGGCCAGGCGCCGCGCGATCGGCCGCAACCGGTTGGGCGTCTCCTGCGCCGCGATCTCCAGGACCGCCTCCTCGTAGCCAGCCCGACGCAGCACCGCGTCGGGGGCGTCGCTCGATCCGATCACGGTCGCGGCGTCGACGATCGCACTCGTGTGCCGATACGAGATCGCGCCCTCCCGGAACGCCTCGAGCACACCCGGGTACGCGAAGGCGAGCGTCTGCGCGTGAGCCATCTGACGCTCCGCGGAGTGCTCGCTCACCCGGAGCACCGTCGCGACCTCCGCCCGCACCGCCCGATACGCGAGCTCTCCTCGCGCACCCGTCGGAATGCTCGTATCGGCCCGGTCGCTCTCGGCCGCCGCCAGGTCGAACGCCTCTGCCAGGATCGAGAGCTGTTCGGCCTCCGCCTCGCGTCGTCTGCGCTCGGCGGTCTCCAGCCGCGACATCACGCGCTCCATCGCGATGATGTACGGACCCGCGGAGAACGCCTCGCCGAGCGGCGAGATGCTCTCGGGAGCTGGAGATGAGGAGGACATGCATCCATCCTCGTCGGAACCACCGACATTCACGATCCGCCGCCGAACCCCAGCAGCCGCCGAACCGAGCCGCCGCGAACCCGAGGAGTTCCGCCCGACGGACATCACCATTCGCGCGCCACCGGGCTCGACTAGGCTCTATGCATATGGGTCAGGATCCGGGGAGAAGCAGAAGACGGCTCACCCGGACGGCACCCGGATGGGCCGTCGTCGCGGCCCTCTCGTTCTCCGGCCTCAGCTCGGCGTTCATGTTCACACTGGTCGTGCCGCTTCAGGGCGAGCTCCCGGTGCTGCTCGACGCGGCGCGCGAGGACACCAGCTGGGTGGTGACGATCACGCTGCTGGTCGCGGCCGTCGCGACGCCCATCTCGGGCCGTCTCGGCGACATGTACGGCAAACGCAGGGTCATCTTCGCGCTCCTGGCGGCCCTCATCGTCGGCTCGATCGTCGCAGCGCTGTCGACGTCGATTCTCGGCGTCATCGTCGGACGCGGCCTGCAGGGGATCACGACGGGCGTGATCCCGCTCGGCATCGCGATCATGCGCGACGTCCTGCCGCCGGCGCGATTGAGCACGGCGGTGGCGCTGATGAGCGCCACCATGGGCGTCGGCGGCGCCGTTGGCATGCCGCTCGCCGCGCTGATCGCGGAGACCGCCGACTGGCACGCGCTGTTCTGGATGTCCGCGGGGCTCGGCGCAGCCTGCGTCGTCGCCACCTGGTTCGTCGTTCCCGAGGACACGCTGCGATCGCCGGGACGGCTCGACCTCATCGGAGCCGCGGGGTTGGCGGTCGGGCTCACCGGGCTGCTGCTCTACGTGTCGCGCGGAGCGGAGTGGGGCTGGGGCTCTCCGCTGGCGCTCGGCTCCGCGATCATCGGGGTGCTCACGCTGCTCGCCTGGGGCGTCTATCAGCTGCGCACGCAAGATCCGCTCGTCGACCTGCGCGTCGCGGCGCGGCCGCCGGTGCTGCTCACGAACCTGGCGGCGATCGGCATGGGGTTCGCGCTCTTCGGATCCAACGTGACGTTCCCCCAGCTTCTCGAGCTCCCCGTCGGCAGCGGACCGGGCTTCGGCCTGAGCATGCTCGAGGCGGCGATCTGCATCATGCCCGCCGGGCTCATCATGATGTTCCTGTCGCCTCTGTCAGGACTGCTCGAGCGCACGTTCGGCCCGCGACCGCTGTTCACGGTCGGCACGGCCTCGATCGTCGCGGCCTACGTGTTCGTGCTCGTGTGGTCGAGCGAGGTGTGGCATATCGTGGTCGCGAACGCGATCATCGGGGTCGGCATCGCCTTCTCGTTCGCGGCGATGCCCATGATCATCATGCGGTCGGTCCCCGCGGACGAGACGGGCGTCTCCAACGGCCTCAACGCCCTCTTCCGATCCGTCGGCACGTCGAGTGCGTCCGCCGTGATGGGCGGCGTGCTCGCGGCCATGAGCGTGAGTCGCGACGGCCGCGCCATACCGACCGCGGAGGCCTTCACCACCTGCTTCTGGATCGCGATCAGCGCGGCGGCCGTGGCGACCGTGCTGACGCTCTTCATCCCGAAGCGGCCCTCGGAAGAACCCCACGCCAGTATCCGCGACCCGCGCTGACGGCCCGGTCGGGGCGCGACCCGGGACCGCGACGACCCGGGACCGCAACGCAGTCCCGGCCCGTCGGACGCTACTCGGCCTCGGACTCGATGATCGCGAACCCGCGTCCCCGCAGGCGCTTGCGCTCGCCCGAGAGGAACGCGAGCAGGCGATCGCGCGTGCCCCGGCTGTGCGCCGCGACGAGCGCGGCCGCCCTCGCGGTGTCCCGCTCCCGAACGGCTCTGAGGATCGCGAGGTGCTCGTCGCGCGCGAGAGTCCGCGACTCCGGGATGCGCACCTCGAGCCATCGGGTGCGCGCGAGCCTGGTGAGCGCGCCTTCCATCGCCTCGACCATGAATTCGTTCCGAGACAGTCTCGCGAGCGCGACGTGGAAGTCGGCGCCGTCGCGCATCCCCGTCTCCCGGTCGTCGTTGCGGCGATGGGACTCGATGAGCTCGTCGAGCGCCAGCAGCTCATCATCGCTCGCGCGCTCGACGGCCCGGGCGACCGCCCCGACTTCGACCGCCTCGCGGAACTCCATGATCGCGCGCACTTCGGAGACGTCGATGGGGGCGACCCGCCATCCCCGCCCGAGCCGTGCGGTGAGACCCTCGTTCTCCAACCGCATCAGGGCCGCTCGAATGGGCGTGCGCGAGGCGCCGAGCGTCTCCTCGAGTCCGCGCTCCGAGAGCCGCTCCCCCGGCAGCAGATCGAACTCCAGGATCGTGCCCCGCAGGGTCTCGTAGACCTCTGCCTCCGCATTCGTCATGCCGCAATTATGACATACCATCCTGGTATACCATCGTGGTACGCCACACATCGAATGCAAGGAGACCCCGTGCCCCAGGAAGCGACATCGACACGAGCCTGGACGATGCTTGCGCTCGGCGTGCTCGCGCAGGCCGCCGGAACGATGCTGGTCAGCGCGCCCGTCTATCTCATCCCCCTGCTGCACATCGAGCAGGGGATGCCGCTGGCGACCGCGGGTCTGCTCGCCTCAGCCCCCACCCTCGGAATGGTGCTCACCCTCGTGCTCTGGGGTGCGGCCGCGGATCGCTACGGCGAGCGCTGGGTCATCGCCTGCGGCCTCGCCGCGACGGCCGTGTGCGCCTTCGCCGCGAGCACGCTCTCCTCGGGCGGGCTCGTCCCGCTGGCGGTGGCACTGCTCCTGGGCGGGGCGATGGCGGCGAGCAGCAACGCGGCGAGCGGACGCGTCGTCGTCGGCTGGTTCCCCCGCCATCGCAGGGGCCTCGCGATGGGCGTGCGGCAGATGTCCCAGCCGCTCGGCGTGGCGGCGGCCGCGGTCGTGGTGCCGCCCCTGGCCTCGGGAGGCGGCCCGGTCGCGGTGTTCGCCGTGATCGGCGCGCTGCTCTCGGTCGTCACGGTCGGCTGCGCACTCGGGATCCGGAACCCGCCCCGCCCGCCCCGCGAACCGGCTCGATCCGCCAGTGCCTCCTCTTCGCACTCGATCCCCAATCCGTATCGCGAGAGCGGCTTCCTCGTCAGGATCCACACCGTCTCGCTTCTGCTCGTGCTGCCTCAGTTCGCGATCGCCACCTTCGGCATGGTCTGGCTGATCACCGAACTCGACTGGGGCCAGACCGCGGCCGGCCTGCTCATGGGGCTGTCGCAGTTCGCCGGTGCTCTGGGGCGCATCGTCGCCGGCAGCCTGAGCGACCGGGTCGGCGACCGTGTCCGGGTGCTGCGATGGGTTGCCGCAAGCGGGGTCGCATTGATGCTGATCCTCGCCGCCGTCGGGGTGCTCCACGCACCCGTGCTCGGCGGAATCGTGCTCGTGATGGCGACGATCGTGAGCGTCGCCGACAACGGGCTGGCCTACACCTCGGTCGCCGAGGCGGCGGGGAGCGGATGGGCCGGTCGGGCGCTCGGCATCCAGAACACCGGCCAGTTCGTCGCAGCCTCGGCCGTCGGCCCGGGACTCGGCGCGGCGATCGCGCTCCTCGGATATCCGGCGGTCTTCGCGCTGGTCGCGCTCGCGCCGCTGGTCTCGTTCCCCCTCATCCCACGGCGGGATCGGCACCGGGACGCGCTCGTGGACCCCTCGCCCGCCCCTGTCGGCGCGCCCGCGGCTCCCGTACACTCAACGCGACGGCAGGATCAGGCGGAGGGCCGGTCCCGCTCTACTCACTGAGGGAGTCGAGGTGCACCGATGTCGATGACGGATGAGCTGCTCGGAGAACCGAACGCGCGGATCCTCGTCGAGGCGCTGCGGACGGCCGAGCCGGGGAATCCGTTCACGGCGACCAGCCGCGCGGCCGGGGCTCTCGGAGCGCTGACGCTGAGCGGACGGGCGCGGGCGCTCGCCCGAGAGCTGCTGACCGACGTCGACGGGGATCCGGAGCGGCTGACGGCGATCGTGGATCGCGCGCTCCAGCTCCCGGACTTCGAGGGGTGGATCCTCTGGCCCGCGGGCCTCGGCGTGGCGTGGAGTTCGGTGCGGGCGGGCTCCCCCGAAGCGTTCGACGCCGGGATGGAGGCGCTGCGCGCGCTGACGCCCAGGATGACCTCGGAGTTCGCGATCCGGCCGATGCTGCTGCACGATCTCGACCGCTCGCTCGCGCACCTGACCGCATGGACCGCCGACCCGGACCGGCACGTGCGCCGACTCGCCTCCGAGGGCAGCCGGCCGCTGCTCCCCTGGGCCGAGCGGATCCCCGCTCTCGTCGCGGATCCGGCGCCCACCCGCGCCATCCTCGACGCCCTCTACGACGACCCCGAGGAGTCCGTGCGGCGGTCGGTCGCGAACCACCTGAACGATCACAGCCGCGCCCACCCCGCCTTCGCGGTGGCCGCGGCGCGGGGCTGGCGGGAAGCCGGCGGCGACCACGTCGATCGCACCGCTCGGCACGCGCTCCGGACACTCGTGAAGCGCGGGGACCCCGACGCGCTCGAACTGCTCGGCTTCCCTCCGGCGCGCGTCGCCGTCTCGCCGCTCGAGCTCTCCCGGGATCCGGTGCCCGCCGGGGGAAGCGTGCGATTCCGATCCCGGATCGAGAATCTCGGCGAACAGCCCGCGAGACTCGTGATCGACTACGTGCTCACGTTCCCGGGCGCCCGCGGCACCGAGCGGTCGAAGGTGTTCAAGATCGCGCAGCGGAGTCTGGAGCCCGGCGAACACACTCTCGTCGAGATGTCGCACTCGTTCCGGCCGATCACGACGAGGCGCTACTACCCGGGACACTACGCGCTGGCCCTGCAGATCAACGGCGTGGCGCACGAGCGCGCCCGATTCACCGTGGCCGAGGAAGAGTGATGAAGAGCGATGAGTTGCGGCGCGGACCGGAGAGCGAGGCGGACATGACGGGCGAGACGGGCGAGGCGGGCGAGGCGGGCATGACGGGCATGACGGGCGAGGCAGCCGAAGCTGGCAAAATCGACTTCAAGAAGACCCTCGACGCCTACCGGGCGAGGCGGGGGCGGTTCCGGATCCTGGAGGTGCCCGAGCTGCAGTACCTCATGATCGACGGCGTGGGCGATCCGAACACCTCACCCGCGTTCGCGGAGGCGGTCGAGGCGCTCTACCCGGTCGCGTACAAGCTGAAGTTCGCGAGCAAGCGCGACCTCGGGCGCGACTATGTGGTCATGCCCCTCGAGGGTCTCTGGTGGGCGGACGACATGGACGCGTTCACCTCGGCCCGGGACAAGTCGCGGTGGGACTGGACGATGATGATCATGGTTCCGGATTGGATCGACCGCGAGATGTTCGATACCGCGGTCGCCCGGGCAGCGGCGAAGAATCGGCCGGCGAGGCTCGAAGACGTGAGCCTGGAGACGCTCGCCGAGGGCCGCTGCGTGCAGACGCTGCACGTCGGATCGTTCGACGCGGAAGGGGAGGTGCTGGATCGGCTCCACCACGAGTTCGTGCCGGAGCACGGCCTGCGCCTGGCCGGCAAGCACCACGAGATCTATCTCAGCGACTTCCGCCGGGTCGCACCGGAGAAGCTCCGCACGATCCTGCGGCAGCCGGTGACGGAGGGCGGTTGATCGCTGCGCGGGATCGAGGGGTGCGCACGGATCGCACGCACCCCTCCCCCTGATCCGGCGGTTACTCCTCGGCAGAGTCCGGGCCCGCGCCGGGGGTCGGGTCGGCCGCGGCTGCCTTCCGGCGCCGGATCGCGCCGACCGCGAGCAGGATGCCGGCGAGCAGGACCAGTGCGCCCGCGCCGATCAACCAGGGCGTCATGCCGTTCCCGCCGGTCGGCTCGAGGAGAACGTCCGCGGCGAAGAGGGAATCGCCGATCGACGGCGCCCCGTCGATCAGCGCGGCGGCGCCGGCCGCGGTGGTCCCGAACGGCGCCGCGAGAACGATGCCGACGGCTGCGAGCGCCGCGATGCTCGCGTTTCGGACGCGGCGATACGGGTGGAACGTCATTGGTCACGCTTTCCCGCCGGCCGTGAGACGCACGCGTGGCCTGCACTCATCCGGTCGACGATTTCGAGATGATCGGCTCCTCGGGAGCCACGCCTTCACGTTAGTTGACGACGGTGACGTGGACAAGCGCCGCAGGCACTCAGCCGAACCGGCGCGTCGAAGTCGATTCGCGCACGACGAGCTCGGGCGGGAGCGCGATCGATGAGGGCCGTTCCGCATCGCGACCGTCCTCGATCATCGCCGCGAGCACCTCGGCCGCCTTGGCGCCCATGCCGTCCAACTCGTGCCGTACCGACGTGAGGGGCACGGGCAGATTCGCCGCGATGTTCGAGTCGTTGACCGCGATCACGGCGATGTCCTCGCCGATCCGGATGCCTCGCCGGGCGAGCACGGACACCGCTGCGAACGCGAACATGTCGATCGTCGCGAAGATGGCGGTGGGTGTCTCGGTCGCGCTGTCGAGATACTCCGCGAGAGCGCGCTTCGCGTCGGCGATATCGAATCGGGAGTTGATGAGTGCGCAGGAGTCCATGAGGGTGCGCGCCTCCTCCGCGAAACCGCGGCTTCGCGCGACCACGTTCCCGGCGTGCGTCGGCCCGGCGAGGGCTGCGACCACCCGGTGTCCCCGCTCCGCGAGATGGCGGGCCGCGAGCCGACCGCCGGCGTCGTCGTCGCACGTGACCGAGATCTCTCCAGCGAGCGGGCGGCTCATGAGCAGGTAGGGGTACTCCTCGGCGGCGAGCCCCGCGAAGTACTCCTCCCCCAGGTGGGCGTCGGCGAACACGATCCCGTCGACCCCGTGGGCTCGGAACGCCTCCACTCGACCGGCTCGAACGTGCGGGTCGTCTCTCGAGTTCGCGACGCAGGTCTCGTATCCGAGCTCCGAGGCTCGAGCTTCGAAACCCGCGTACATCTGACTCACCGCGACATCGGTGAGATCCGGGACGATCACCCCGAGCATCTTGCTGCTGCGGGTGCGCAGCGCCGAGGCCACCGTGTTCAACCGGTATCCCAGACGGTCCGCGGTCTCGACCGCGAGCTGCGCCCCGGCCGAGCGCAGCGGAAGGCCGGCACGACGGCGGGCGAGCGCCCTCGACACCGTCGCGGCACTCACTCCTGCCTCGTCGGCCACGTCGGAGAGAGTGGGAGTTCTTCGCACCACGCTTCCCCTTCCTCTCCCTTGGGAGGATATCGGGGAAACCGGGGCTTGACGCCACGGCGGTTCGCGCACACAATCGAAGACACAACGTGCAATCGATTGCAAGGAGCGAAGATGCCATCTCGAGGAACCGTTGCAGCCGTGCAGACCGTCCCCGTCGTCGGGGACACCGCGCGCAACGTCGACGACATGCTGCGGCGCGCCGCCGAGGCCGTCGCGCGGGGCGCCGATCTCATCGTCTTCCCCGAGCTCGCCACATCGGGATACGCCTTCGCCGATGCCGCCGAAGCCCGCGACTGCGCCGAGGCGCTCGGTCGCGTCGACGCGATCCGACGATTCCAGGAGTTCTGCTCCGAGCACGAGGCCGTCCTCGCGTTCGGCTATCCGGAGCAGGACGGAGAGCGGCTCTACAACTCCGCGATGCTCGTCGGGGCCGACGGGATCATCGGCAACTACCGCAAGCACCACCTCTGGGATCGCGAGAACGAGATCTTCACCGCGGGAGACACGGGCTACCCCGTGTTCGAGACGGCCGTCGGGCGAGTCGGGCTGCTCATCTGCTACGACATCTGGTTCCCGGAGGCCGTGCGAAGCGTCGTGCTCGCCGGAGCCGACGTCCTCTGCCTCCCCACGAACTGGGTGCCCATCGAGGGAGCTCCCCACGGCGAGCTGGCCATGGCGAACCTGCTCTGCCAGGCGAACAGCCACATCAACGGGATCACGATCGTCGGCGCCGACCGGGCCGGATCCGAGCGGGGACAGCCGTTCCTCGGGAAGAGCGTCATCACCGCACCCTCCGGGCAGCTCGCCGCGGGACCGGCGAGCGACACCGAGCCCGAGATCCTCTACGCGCCCTACGACGGGGAGGAGGGGCGCCGCCGGCGACGCTGGAACGCATACAACGACCCGGTGGAGGACCGCCGCCCGGACACCTACCCCCGGGCCTGAACCACCCGAACCGCACGCAAAGGAGCTGCACGTGATACCCGAATACTTCTGGGCCCTCGCAGGCGTCGTCTGCATCGTGGGCATGCTCGTCACCATCCGCGTCGGCACCCGCAACGCGGAGGACCTGTCCGAACCCGGCGACGCCGCGGAGCCGGGAGGTGAGCTGTAGATGTCGTTCCAGACACTCGGCATCCTGATCATCCTCGTGCTCGGCGCGACCTGGATCTTCGCCGGCCTCAAGGTCAGCAAGAAGGTCAAGAACGCGGACGACTACCTCGTGGGCGGCCGCAACGTCGGCGTCGCACTGGGCAGCGCCACGATCCTCGCCACGTGGGTCACCGGCAACACGATCCTCGCCGCTCCCGAAAGCGGCTACACCTACGGCGTGCTCGGCGTGCTCGGCTACGCGGTCGGAGGCGGCATCGCCGTCATCGCCTTCGCCCCGCTCGCCGCGCGGCTCAAGGAGATCCTCCCCGCGGGACGCACCGTCGGCGACTTCTTCCGCCTCCGCTTCGACATGAAGAACTACTGGCTGTTCCTCGTGATGCTGCTGATCTGGGATCTCGGCTGGCTTCTCACCCAGGGCATGGCCGCGGGCATCCTCCTCGAGTCGATCTTCGGGATCCCGTTCCAGGTGGGCGTCATCGCAACTGTGGTCATCGTGCTCGCGTACGTCACGATCGGCGGCATGATCTCGGTGCTCAGCACCGACTTCATGCAGACCCTGCTGATCATGATCCTGGTGTTCGTGTTCCCGGCCCTCATCTACTGGATGGCCGGCCCGCGAGAGGTCTACGACGGCATGCTCGCGAGGATGCCGGAGACCCTGCGGCTCGACAACCCCGCGGGCCTCCTCTTCCTCTGCGTGATCCCCCTCGTCTACATCGGGGAGGTGTTCATGGACAACACCTTCTGGCAGCGGGCTTTCGCCCTCCGCAAGTCGGTGATGAAGAAGACCTTCACCTACGCGGGGGTGGGCTGGATCTTCGTGCCCATCGCGACCGGCACGCTCGCGTTCGTCGCGGTCGGCACCGGCCTCGACCTCCCGGGCGGCCCCAGCTCGGTGGCGCCGGAGGTCGTCGCGCGCTACGCCGGCACACTCGGCTCCGTGCTCTTCCTCGCTCTGCTGTGGGCGGCGCTCGCGTCGACGATGGCCGCGCTCCTCAACGGCGTCGCCGGCATCTTCATGAACGACATCTACAACAACCTCATCAACAAGAGGGCCACCGACAAGCAGGTGCTCCGGTCCGGACGAGCCGCGACGGTCGTGCTCGCCGCGATCACCATCGTCACGGCCCTGGCCCGGCCGACGACCCTGCTGTCGCTGTTGATCTGGCTCGGGATCATCAACGCCGCGTACATCATCCCGATCGTGAGCGGGGCCTTCTTCAAGCGCACGAATCCGACGGGCGTGTTCATCAGTGTGATCACCGGCGTGCTGGTCGGCCTCACCTTCTACGGGGGCGGCGCGCTCGACCTGCTGTTCTTCCAGATCCCGCTCTTCGATTTCCCCGATTGGGCCTCCGGGGATCTTCAGGGCGCGGTCGTCTCGTTCACGATCTCGGCGGTCGGGACCCTCGTCTCCACGAAGCTCTTCCCGCGCCCGTACGACTTCAGGAGGATGCGCAACTGGAAACCCTCGTCCGTCACCCAGGCAGGAGTGTGAATCGACATGACCGTCCCATATGCAGTCTGGCTCGCCCTCATCGGGGTGGGCGTCATCGGCAGCCTCTCGACGTTCGCGGGGATCCTGATCGCCTTCTTCAAGGAACGCAAGAGCGAAGAGCTGTGGTGACCACCGCCGCGCCCACGACCGCCTGACACACCCCACCTGGAGCACCATGTCGAATCACTCTCCCGATGACCACCTCGTCCTCGACGACTTCCGCGAACTCGAGCGCATCGGCGCGACACCCGCGGGCGGCGTTCACCGGCTCTCCGGCACCCCGGAGGATCGACTGCTCAGGGAGTGGTTCAGGTCACGGGCCGAGGATCAGGGGTTCGAGGTGAGGGTGGACGGCATCGGCAACATGTTCGCCTGCCGAGAGTTCACCCCCGGTGCGCCGTACGTGCTCGTGGGGTCGCACCTCGACTCCCAGCCGCTCGCCGGCCGGTTCGACGGGGCCTACGGTGTGCTCGCAGCCCTTCACGCGGCGAGGCGGGTGCTCTCCCGTCTCGCCGCCGAGGGGGTCTCTCCCCCGCTCAACCTCGCGGTCGTGAACTGGTTCAACGAGGAGGGCGCGCGATTCGCGCCGTCGCTGATGGGAAGCTCCGTCTACGCCGGCATCTATTCGCTCGAGGACATGCTCGCGGTCACCGACCTCGACGGGGTGAGCGTGCGCGACGCGCTCGATTCCATCGGGTATCGCGGCTCCGACGAACCGCCTCGAGCCGCCTGCTACGCGGAGATCCACATCGAGCAGGGGCGGATCCTGGAGCGGGAGGGCATCGACATCGGGGTCGTCGAGGCCAGCTGGTACACCCAGAAGCTCGACATCACCGTCAACGGCGAGCAGTCGCACACCGGAGCGACGGCGATGGCGGATCGGCGCGACGCGCTCGTCGGAGCGGCCGAAGCGGTGCTCGCGGTGCACGACGCGACCCTCGATTTTCCGGAGGGCGCACTCGTCTCGTCGATCGGGCAGCACGTGGTGGAACCGAACTCGCCGATCGTGGTGCCGCGGCGCGTGCACATGATCGCCGACCTCAGGTCCGCCGATCCCGAAGTCGTTCGCGCGGCGCGAGCGGCGCTGCTCGACCGCTTCGCGGCGATCGGCGAGAAGCGCCGGGTCGAGTTCGAGGTGGACGACTTCGACGTGCGGGAGGTGCGCCGCTTCCCCGAGGCCGGCGTCTCCCTCGCGGAGCGGGTGATCGCCTCGGAGGGGCTCACGTCCCGACGCCTCTCGACCATGGCCGGCCACGACGCGGTGGCCATGAACTCCATCGTGCCGGCCGTGCTGCTGTTCGTGCCGAGCGTGGACGGCGTCTCCCATTGCGAGCGCGAGTCCACGGAGGACGAGGACATGCTCAGGGGCGTTCGCGCGCTCACGGGTGTGGTGCGCGAGCTGCTCGAGCGGACGCCCGGCCCTCCGCGCTCCGCCGCCCGATGACGGGACGGTGACGACGCCTCTTCTCCCGCTCGCGGACACGCATCGCTACGCCGCCAAGGAATCTCTGTGCTAGCTTTAAAAGGCCTAGTTTATTTGGCATAGCACTCTGAGCGCCGTCGCCAGAAGCGACGTGCGCGACGAGATGGGCTGTACGACGTCACGAACGACAAGGAGAAACTCAATGCAGAGACTCATCACGCGGCGCGGGCTCCGGGCCGGCGCCGGATTCGCCCTCGCGGTCGGCCTGGCCGGAACCCTGGCCGGATGCGCCGGCTCCAGCGGCGCCGACGGTGGAACCGAGGCGGGCAGCGAGGCGGGGGTCACCCTCGGATTCCCGGGAAGCATCGGTCCCACCGACGTCCCCGCCATCCTCGCCCTCGAGGCCCTGGCGGACGCCGGCTCCGAGACCGACTACATCGAGTTCGATTCGCCCGACGTTCAGACCCAGGCGCTCCTGCGCGGCGACGTGAACCTGGCTTCGATGGGGCCCGCGACCGTGATGAGCGCGAACATCGCCGGCGCCGACATCAAGATGGTCGCGCAGAACAACATGAACGACCTGCAGATCCTCGTCGCCCCCGAGATCGGCTCCTGCGACGACCTCGCCGGCCAGCCGGTCGCGATCCACTCCGAGGGCTCGACCAGCACCGCGCACCTCAAGCGCTGGTACGCCGACGAGTGCCCCGACGCCCAGGAGCCGGAGTGGCTCGTGATCTCGGGTTCCGAGAACCGCGCGACCGCACTCCTCGAGGGGCAGATCAGGGGCACGATCGTCCGACTGGAGGACTGGATCGGCGTCACCGGGGGCGAGTCGGACCAGGGCAAGATCCTCACGGCCCTGAGCGACACCCAGTCCGAGTTGCTCACCCAGACCATCGCGACGACGCAGCAGACGCTCGACGACGACTCCGAGGGTGTGTCGGCCTTCCTCGACGCGCTCGGCGAACAGTTCGAAGCCGTCAACTCCGACCCGAGCGCGTACGCGGAGAAGGCGGCCCGGGTCCTCGGCGGAGACTCCGAGACATACGCGGCGGTGTACGAAGAGCTCGTGGCCAACGGGGCGTTCCCGACTGCCGTGGGGCTCGATCCGGCATCCGTCGAGGCCACGATCGCGTTCTACCAGGAGTCGGGTGCGATCGCGGAGGGCAATCTCAGCGCCGATGACGTCTCTGATGCGAGCTTCGCGAACTAGCGCCGAGGCCGGTTCCCGCGCGTGCGAGAACCGGCGGGAGGGAAGACTGTGACGACGAACGTTCTCCCCCGCTCGTCGCGGGTGCAGGCGAGGCCGATCGAGATCCTGCATCTCGGGCGGGAGGTGCGCCCCTCGACGACGGTGCTGCTCAGAATCGCGGCCATCGTACTGTTCGCGGGCCTGTGGGAACTCGGGGCGCGCTCCGCCGGCTCGATCCTCATCCCGACGTTCACGGACACGGTGGTCGGCCTGTTCGACATGATGTTCGTGACGGGAGAACTCTGGCCGGCCCTGGGCATCAGCAACCTGGCGCTGGTGATCGGCTACGCCACCGCGGTCGTCATCGCCGTGCCGCTCGGCCTCGCCATGGCGCGCTGGTCGGCCGTCGACCGGATCCTCTCCCCGATCACCGCGGCGACAATCGCACTCCCGATCTCGCCGCTGATCCCGATCATCCTCGTGGCCTTCGGCCTGGGCATGCTCCCCAAGGTGCTGGTGATCGTCCTCTTCGCCTGGGTGTACATCCTCACGAACGTCCGAGCCGGGGTGCGCACCGTGCCGAAGAGCCTCATCGAGATGGCTCGGAGCTTCGGGGCCCGCGAGGCGCGGGTGTGGCAGCGGATCCTCATCCCCGGGGCCATTCCCGCGATCTTCTCGGGTCTGCGCATCGGCCTCAGCCGCGCCTTCGCCGGAATGGTGATCGTGGAGCTCATCATGCTGCCGGTCGGCATCGGGCAGAGCATGCTCGACTACCGCGGAACGTTCCAGTCGGATCTGCTCTACGCCACGACGATCGCCGTCGTGCTGGAAGCCGTGCTCCTGGCCACGCTGATGCAGACCTTCGAGCGCCGACTCATGAAATGGAAGAAGTAATGATCGAAGTACAGGACCTGACTCACCGCTACATCACCGAGGGCCGCGGCGAGACGCTGGCGCTGTCCGACGTCAATCTGACCATCGAGAGCAACGAGTTCATCACACTGCTCGGCCCGTCTGGCTGCGGCAAGACCACACTCATGCGCGCGATCGGCGGGCTCGAGAACCCGACCGAGGGGACCGTCGAGGTCAACGGCTCGAGGGTCGACGGACCGAACCTCGACTGCTCGGTCGTGTTCCAGAACTTCGCGCTCATGCCCTGGGCGACGATCCTCGACAACACGGCCTTCGGCCTGGAGATGCGGGGACGATCCAAGCGGGAGGCGCGCGAGATCGCCATGGAGTACATCGAGAAGGTCGGACTGACCGGCTTCGAGGACAAGTACCCCAAGGAGCTGTCGGGCGGTATGCAGCAGCGCGTCGGGCTCGCGAGAGCGCTCGCGGTCGACACCCCCGTCATCCTCATGGACGAGCCCTTCGGCGCCCTCGACCAGCAGACCCGGCGATACATGCAGGAGGAACTGCTCAAGATCTGGGAGAACAACAAGAAGACCGTGGTCTTCGTCACCCACGACATGGAGGAGGCGGTGCTGCTCGCCGATCGCGTCGTGCTCATGTCGGCGCGGCCCGGTCGTGTCGAGGAGGTCATCCCGGTGGACATCCCGCGACCGCGCAACGAGGAGGGCATCGAGCGCACCCCGCAGTTCGTGGATCTCAAGGAGTACCTGTGGCAGCGGCTTCGCGAGATGTACCGGATGGGCGTGAAATGACCTCGACACTCACGCGCCAGATGGCGGTGGCGGACCCGGAGCGGACCGGCGCGCGTCGCCGCCCGTGGCCGATCCGGATCCTGCGCGCCATCGTGCTCGACTGGGGATCGCTGATCGCCCTCTGCATCGTCTGGGAGATCCTCGGCCACACGCTCCGGCTGACCTGGCTGCCGCCGCTCAGCTCCGTCGTCGTCGAGCTCGTCCGCCTCTTCGCCGGGGAGGACTTCCTCGGCTACCTGCTCTCGAGCCTGTCCATGTTCGCGATGGGGTTCGCGCTCGCGGTCGTCGTCGGCCTGTTCGTCGGCACGATGATGGGCCTGTCGTCGCGGGTGTACGCCGCGCTCGACATCTACGTCAACGCGCTCATGGTGACTCCGTCGCTCATCTTCGCACCGATCCTCTTCGCGATCTTCGGCCTCTCCGACATCACCCGCGTCTCGGTGGTGTTCCTGTACGGGGTGTTCGTGATCATCATCAACACCTCCGCGAGCATCCGCACCATCGACCAGCCGCTGCTCGACATGGCGGCGTCCTACGGAGCGCGTCCGTGGGCGACCGTGCGGAGGATCGTGATGCCCTCGGCGCTCCCCCTCACGATCGCCGGCCTCCGGCTCTCGGTCGGGCGCTGCGTCAAGGGCATGATCAACGGCGAGATGTTCATCGCGCTCGTCGGAATCGGCGGCGTCGTGTCGACGGCCAGCAAATCGCACAACTACTCCGCGGTCTGGGCGATCTCGCTGCTCCTCATGCTGATCGCGATCCTGCTCAACCAGGTCGTGAGCAAGGCGGAGAAGAAGTTCACGGGGTGGGTCGGGTAGCCGGCCCGCCTCCGACGGCACCGCACCCGGCTTCCCCGTGCCGCACTACCCTGGTGTGATGGCGATCCTCATCGACCCGCCCGCGTGGCCGGCGCACGGCACCCTCTGGAGCCACCTCGTCTCGGACGCCGACTACGAGGATCACCCGGCTGCACACGCCGAGCCTGGCCTCCGAGCTGGAGGCGGCGCGGACGGCGCTCGAGGCCGCCGGCATCCGGGCCGACGTCGTCGTCGATCCCGAGGTGCGGGACGACGGCGGCGACCTCTTCGCCTGGGC
>JAPSIU010000499.1 GCA_031178565.1 Leucobacter sp.
TGATGTTCTTCGGGACGACCGTCATCGGCCTCGTCGCCGGCGCGCTCGGGGCCTTCGCGTACCTGCGGAAGCAGTCGCTCATCAGCGACGTCATCTCCCACGCCGCACTCCCCGGGACGCTCCTGGCCTTCCTCGTGGCCGTCGGGGTCTTCGGAGCGAACGGCCGCAACATGCTCGGCCTCATCGCCGGTGCGGTCGTCGCGGGGATCGCGGCGGTGTGGCTCGCGAACGGGATCGCGAGGGGGTCGAAGATCCGCGTCGACACGGCGATGGCGATCTCGCTCACGCTGTTCTTCGGCGTCGGCATGCTGCTGATGCGCGTCATCGCGAACGGGAGCTTCCCCGGCAAGGGCGGGATCCAGGACTACCTCTTCGGCAACGCCTCCGTGGTGACGGTCTCCGATCTGCTCACGAGCATCGCGGTCGGCGCCGTCGCGCTCGCGCTCATGGTCGTGTTCTGGAAGGAGTTCGCGCTGCGCACCTTCGATCCGGACCACTCGAGCGTGCTCGGCTTCAGCGGCCGGATCATCGACACGCTGATGTTCGCGACGGTCGTGATCGCGACGGTGATCGGCGTGAAAGCGGTGGGTCTCGTGCTCATGGTCGCGTTCGTCGTCACACCGCCCGCCGCAGCGCAGCAATGGACGCGCACGCTGCCCGGGATGGTCGCCCTGTCGGGCGTCTTCGGCGCGGTCGGGAGCGGGATCGGCGCCTACCTCTCGATCGTGCTCGGCAAGGTGCCGACCGGACCGCTCATCGTCCTCACGCTCTTCGCGATCCTGCTCGCCTCGCTGCTGTTCTCGCCGCGCCGAAGCGTCGTCGTCCGCGCCCTCGCGCGGAGGCGGGCCCGCGCCGGGCTGCGGCGCGCCTTCCCCGGCGGAGCGGAGGTTCCCCGATGAGTTTCCTGCTCGGCACGGTCCTCCTCGCGGTCGTCACCGCGCTCGCCTGCGCGCTGCCCGGCGTGTTCATCGTGCTCCGCAGGAACTCGATGCTCGTCGACGCCATCAGCCACGCCGTGCTGCCCGGCATCGTCGTCGGTTACTTCTTCACGCGCAGTCTCGACTCGCCGCTGCTGATCCTCGGAGCCGCCCTCTCGGGGCTGCTCGTGGTGCTCGGCAGCGAGTGGCTCACCCGCACGGGGCTGCTCACCGGCGACGCCCCGCAGGGTCTCGTCTTCCCCGCGCTCTTCAGCGCTGGAGTGATCCTCGTGACCCTCAACTTCGCCAACGTCCACCTCGATGTGCACGCCGTGCTCGTCGGGGACCTGAACCTCGCCGCGTTCGAGCACCTGCGGGTGAACGGCGTGTCGGTCGGCCCCGGCTACCTGTACGTGATGCTCGGCGTCCTCCTCCTGAACGGCGTCTTCCTGACGCTGTTCTACCCGCGGCTCAAGGTGATGACCTTCGACCCGCAGTTCGCGGCCGCGATCGGAGTGCGCACCGGACTGCTCGGCACGGCGTTCATGTTCCTCGTCTCGGTGACGGTGACGGCCGCGTTCCACGCGGCCGGCGCGATCCTCGTGATCGCGCTCGTGGTCGTCCCGGCGGCGACCGCGTTCCTGCTGACCCGGCGCCTGCCCGCGCTGATCGGGCTGACGGCGGTGTTCGCGGTCTCGGGCGCGCTCGCCGGGTTCTGGATCGCCTACGCGATGGACGCGGCGACGAGTGCCGGCATGGCGGTGCTGTACGGAGTGATCTTCCTGGCGGTCTTCGCCGCGACACGGATCCGCCGAGCT
>JAPSIU010000141.1 GCA_031178565.1 Leucobacter sp.
GTACGCCCTGCAGGGAACGACCCCGGCCGAGAGCTACCTCGACGCCGCGAAGCTGCTCGACGTCGCGAAGCGCTCCGGTGCCGACGCGGTGCACCCCGGCTACGGCTTCCTCTCCGAGAGCGCGGGGTTCGCCCGCGCCGTCGCCGCTGCGGGCCTCGTCTGGATCGGCCCCGATCCCGAGACCATCGAGCTGCTGGGCGACAAGGCGCGCGCCCGAGCGCTCGCCGCCGACGTCGGGGCGCCGCTCGTACCGGGCACGAACGAGCCGGTGCGGGGCGCCGACGACGTCGTCGCGTTCGCCGACGCGAACGGTCTGCCCGTCGCGATCAAGGCGGTGCACGGCGGCGGCGGTCGCGGCATGCGCGTGGTGCGCGAGCGCGCGCTGATCGCGGAGGCCTACGAGTCGGCGGTGCGGGAGGCTATGACCGCCTTCGGGCAGGGGGACTGCCTCGTCGAGCGCTTCCTCGAGCGGCCGCGGCACATCGAGGCCCAGGTGCTCGGCGACCGGCACGGCCGCATCGCCGTGCTCGGCACACGCGACTGCTCCCTGCAGCGCCGCAACCAGAAGCTCGTGGAGGAGGCCCCCGCGCCGTTCCTCTCCGATGAGCTGCGCGAGCGGATCCACCGCGCCGCGGCCGACATCTGCGGGGCCGCCGGCTACGTCGGTGCGGGCACGGTCGAGTTCCTGCTCGGCTCCGACGGCACGCTCTCCTTCCTCGAGGTGAACACCCGGCTGCAGGTCGAGCACCCCGTCACCGAGGCGGTCACGGGTGTGGATCTCGTGCAGGAGCAGTTCCGCATCGCCGCCGGGGAGCCCATGCGGGTTCCCGAGGAGGTGCCGGTGTTCGGCCACGCGATCGAGTTCCGCATCAACGCCGAGGATCCGGCGCTCGGGTTCCTGCCGACGCCGGGCACGCTCGTGCGCTTCGACGCCCCCTCCGGGCCGGGCGTGCGCCTCGACTCCGGCTTCGCCGCGGGGCAGACGATCCCCGGCAGCTTCGACTCGCTGCTCGCCAAACTCGTGATCTGGGGCAGGGATCGCGACGAGGCGCTCGCCCGCTCGCGCCGCGCGCTCGCCGAGTTCGAGATCGAGGGAGCCGCCACCGTGCTGCCGTTCGACCGCCACGTCGTGACGGATCCCGCGTTCACTGCGACGGGAGACGCCGGCTTCGCGGTGCACACGCGCTGGATCGAGGAGGAGTGCACGGCCGAGTTCGCCGCGTCCCCGGCCGTTCCGGCACCGGGCGAGTCCCGCGTCGCACGCCTGCCCATCGAGATCGACGGGCGCCGGGTGCAGCTCGGACTGCCCGACGCGCTGCTCTCGCGCCTCGGTTCCGGCGCGGGATCGGGCCTCGGCGCCGTCCCCGTCCCCGACGCCTCCGGGACCGCGGGGCACGGCGCGGGAGGAACCGGGGACGGCGGCGACGCGGACGCCGATCCCGGTGCGCTGCGCGCGCCCTTCTCCGGCACGCTGAGCGCATGGAAGGCCGAGGACGGGGCGGCGGTCGAGGAGGGCGAGACCGTCGCGATCCTCGAGGCCATGAAGATGGAGGTTCCGGTGAGGGCGCCCCGCGCGGGCACTCTGCAGAGGCGCGTCGAGGAGGGGATCGGCGTCGCAGCCGGTCAGGCCCTCGGCGCCGTCGAGGCCTGACGGAGGCCGAGACGGCTCAGAGCGCGGCGATCGCGGCCGGGATCGCGTTCGCGACGTCGAGCGCGGTGATCGGCCGTCCCGCAGATCCCGGAGGCGCGGTATCCGGCCGGGCGGCCGGCTCGGGATCGGGATCGGCGCCCTCGGCGGAGGGTCCGGCCCCGTCAGCGGCGCTGGAGTCGCGCGACGCGATCCTCGCCGCGGTGTCGTGCAGCACCGCGGCGCTCGCTCCCAGCGGGCCGAGCGACTCGGGGTCCTCCCGCACCACGTCGCCCTGCGCCGCGACCATCGCCCCGAGGATGCCGGCGAGCACGTCGCCCGTTCCCGCCGTCGCGAGCCAGGGCGTCGCGGGCCCGGCGAGGCGGCACCATCCGCCGGGGGTCGCGGCGACGGAGACGGACCCCTTCAGCAGTACGGCCGCGCCCAGCTTCGCCGCGAGGCGGGATGCCGCGTCGGCCAGGACCTCATCCGGCGGCGTCCGATCCCGCGCCTCCCGCTCCGGCCAGCCGTCGGGCAGGTCTCCGAGATCCGCGTCCCTCCACAGCCGCGCGAACTCGCCCCGGTGCGGGGTGAGGATCACGGGCGCGGCACCATCCGCGCCTCCTGCCGCGGCGACCTCGCGCGCGAGGCCGAGACCGCCCGCGTCGACGACGACGGGGGCGGTCCCGCGGAGGACCCCCTCGAGCGCGCTCCGCTCGTCCGCCGAGCGCTGCTCGGGGTCGGTTCCCGAACCGATGAGCCAGGCGTCGCAGCCCTTGCCGTCGCCCGGCTCCCCGAACACGGTCTCGGGGTGCGCCGCGAGCACCGCGGCCGCCGGAGCCGGGAGCCCGAGCGGAGAGGGCGCCTCGCCGACCGGCGGGACGTAGCGGATGAGCCCCGCCCCGGTGCGCCACGCCGCCGAGACGCCGAGCACCGCGGCGCCCGGGTAGGCGACGGAACCCGTGCGCACTCCGAGCACCCCGCGCCGGTACTTGTCATCGGCCGGTCCCGGCCTCCGCAGCCACGCTGCGGACAGCGAGCGGGACCAGCGCTCGGTCACGGCCGCGCCGCTTCCCGTCCCGCCGCGTCCGGCTCGGCGCCTCCGGGATCGGGCGAGCCGAAGTAGTCGCGAACGGCGGTCTCGACGCGCGTCAGGGCCTCCTCGGCTGCGCGGCGGCGCTCGGAGGCGGATCCCTCGTCGTTGAAGGTGTCGATGTAGACCTTGAGCTTCGGCTCGGTCCCGCTCGGGCGGATCATGATCCTGGATCCGTCCTCGAGATCGAAGCGCAGCACGTCTGCAGGAACCTCCGCGATTCCCGGCGTCAGGAGGTCCTGCGCGCGGGCGACCGCCACTCCGGCCAGCTCCCGCGGCGGATCCCGGCGCACCCGAGCGGAGAGCTCGGCCGCCGCGGCCATCGAATCGAGCCGCAGGGTGACCTGGCAGCTCGCGAAGTGCCCGAAGCGCTCGCTCGCCTCGTCGAGCAGGTCCCAGACGGTGCGCCCGCCGGCGATGAGCTCGCGCACCATCGCGATCGCGTCCGCACTCGCGGAGATCCCGTCCTTGTCACGGATGATGTCCGGATGAGTGAGGTATCCGAGGGCCTCCTCGAAGCCGAAGACGAGGCCGGGCACGCGCGAGACCCACTTGAAGCCCGAGAGAGTCTCGGCGTAGCCGAGGCCGTAGTCCTGCGCGACGGCCCGCAGCGCCGGGGAGGACACGATCGTGCAGGCGAGGGATCCCTCGGGCTCCGTTCCGGCGAGCTCCGCCCGCCTCCGCTCCCGCTCGGCGGCGCGCCAGCCGAGCAGGAGGCCGAGCTCATTGCCCGTGAGCCGGCGATAGCCGGATTCCTCATCGGGGTGGGGCAGTGCGATCGCGAGCCGGTCGGCGTCGGGGTCGTTGGCGACGACGAGGTGGGCGTCGATCTCGCGCGCGGTGCGGTAGGCGAGATCGAGGGCGCCCGGCTCCTCGGGGTTCGGGAAGGCGACCGTGGGGAAGGCTCCGTCGGGGTGCTCCTGCTCGGGCACGGCGGTCACGGAGGGCAGAGCCGTCGAGAGGAAGACGCGCCTCGCGATCGACGCCCCGACGCCGTGCATGGCGGTGTAGGCGATTCTCAGGGGGGTGCCGGCGCCGATGGGCAGACCCGGTGTCGCGGGATCCGGGGGGAACCCCGCGAGCAGAGCCGCCGAGGTCGCCGAGACGTACGCCCGCTCGATCTCCGGTCCCGCCAGGGTGTAGGCGGTGGACCGGGGGAGCTCGGCGACGGGCCGCTCCGCGATGCGTGCGATGCGGGCCGCGATCTCGCCGTCGGAGGGCGGGATGATCTGCGATCCCGCGTCGCCGTCGCCCAGGTACACCTTGTAGCCGTTGTCGCGGGGCGGGTTGTGGCTCGCGGTGATCATGACACCCGCGGACGCGCCCAGGTGGCGCACGGCGAAGGCGGTGAGCGGCGTGGGCCCCGGCTCGGGGAGCAGCGTCGTCCTCACGCCCGCTCCCGCCATGATCTCGGCGGTGTCTCGCGCGAAGACGTCGGAGTTCACACGTCCGTCGTAGCCGATGACGATCGAGGGCGCGCCGTCGTGAGCCGCCTCCGCTGCGCGCTCGAGCAGGTAGGCCGCGAAGCCCGCGCTGGTCTGCGAGACGACCGCGCGATTCATGCGCCGGGGCCCCGCTCCCAGGCGACCCCGCAGTCCCGCGGTCCCGAAGGAGAGCCGCGCCCCGAAGGATGCGTCCAGCTCGGCGACCGCGTCCTGGTTGCCGCCGCGCGCGAGCGCCACGAGGTTCTGGGCTTCGGCGCGGGTCTCGGGATCGATGTCCTGCTCGGCCCAGGCGAGGGCCTCCGCGATGAGGCGGTCCCGATCGCTGCGGCGATCGGGTGCGGACGCTGATCCACTGTCCTGCGGCGTATCGTCCGACGGTGCCATTGCGGTTCCCCCTCCCTTCGACCGCCTGCCGAAGTGTTTTCAAGCTACCATCCTGAACCCGCTGAGGCCCTGCACAGAGAGCGTCGGTTAGGCTCGGTGGGTACTCCGAACCGCTCTGCGGCTCGACGTCCAGAGAAGAGGATCGCTCATGTGCTCACCCGTTCGCTGCTCCGACTGCGGCAAGGTGACCTGGGCGGGATGCGGCCAGCACGTCGAGGAGGCGCTCGCCGGCGTTCCCGACGAGCAGCGCTGCCGCTGCGACCGTTAGCGCTCCGTACGCGCCGCCGTCAGCGAGTCGCCGACCCGCCGGGCCTCCCGCAGCCCGCTCTCGATCGCCCCGTCGATGAAGCCGCCCCAGAGGTTCGCGTTGTCCGTCGTCGCGAAGTGCACGAGGCCCGAGGGCTCCTGCAGGTCCCGGAGGTCGCGCGTCAGCTGACCGGGACGGTGGGTCATCCAGGTGTTGCGGGAGAGCGGATCCTTCATCCAGTCGTGCGCCGTCGCCTCGAGCACCTCCAGACCGGGGCGCAGGGCGTCGACGGCGGCCTGGACCGCGGCGAGGTCCGTGACGTCGACCCGGGTGTGGTCGGGCCCGAACCCGACGAGCACGGTGTGCTCGGACCCGTCGGGGTCGGTGCCGGGATACTCGCTCTTCAGTACGGAGATCGGGTGCCGCTGGCTCGCATAGGCGAAGAAGCGCGGGATGCTTCCGCGCACCTTGACCCAGACCTTCGTGCCCTGCGAGGCCACGGTCTCGCTCGAGGCGCGATGCCACGCCTCGGGCAGCGGGGGATCAAAGCGGATCCCCGAGATCGCGTTCACCGGGAGCGTGCTGATCACCCGCCGGGCGGTGATCCTCTCGCCGCCCTCGGTCTCCACGACCGCAAGGCCGTCCTCCTCCGACACGGCCGTCACGAGGGTGTTCAGGCGGATCCCGCCCGGAACGTCCTCGGCGATCCTCGCGGTCCAGGCCGACATGCCCCCGACGACGCGATAGGTGGCGGAGGCCTCGTGCATGAGCTGCCAGTGCCCGCCCGTCGCAGCCGTCCAGCGGAGTGCGCTCGAGAGTCCCACCTGATCCAGCGGGGCGTTGACGTGACCCACCCACACCGATTCGTTCGCGCTCCGGGCCTCGTCGCTCATCTCGATCTCGTCGAAGCGGTCCTGGATGCTGAGCGCGTCGAGGCTCCGAATCGCGCCGGTGGTCGGATCGACCCCGCGCGGGATCGCGTCGCGCACGTCGTCGACGATCCGCTGCTGCCCGTCCTCGATGAGCGCCATGAAGTCCTCGAGACCGCCGCGCCGCGGTTCGTCGCCGGCTCCGAGCCAGTAGGCCTCCTCGACGGCGGGACTGCGCACGATCTCACGCCCGTAGCGGGTCATCTCGGCCCAGGTGTGCGGCTGCACCCAGTGCACCCAGGTGCCGCCGAGCTCGAGGTCGTGCCCGAGCCGGCGATCGGTCCAGGTGCGGCCGCCGACCCGGTCGCGGGCCTCGATCACCAGGACCTCGTGTCCCGCCCTGCCCAGTTCGCGCGCCGCGACGAGACCGGCGAAGCCGGCCCCGATCACGACGACGTCGACGGCGGTCTCGGCTGCTCCCATGCGCATTCCCTCATCCGTGCGGTTCGTTTCCGCTCAGGCTAGGGTTCCGCGGGGACGGCGGACAAGTCGCAGCGGACGGAAGAGTCTCCGCGCTCTCATACGTTCGTATGTTCGGGGCCCGACGCGGGCTCGAGCTCCCCGCTCGCGACCGCCGCTCGAATCGCGAACCAGCACTCGGCCGCGTCCTCCATCGAGGTGAGGTCGCGTCCGGTCACGGTCTCGATCCGCGCGATGCGCGCCACGAGGGTCTGCCGGTGGACGAAGAGACGTTCGGCCGCGCGCACCCAGCTGCGATTCTCCTCGAGGAATACGCGCAGCGTGTGTACGAGCGGCGTGCCGCGCTGCCGATCGTAGGCCTGGAGCGGACCGAGCACCTGTCGCGCGATGGCGCGGAGCTGATCGGGCTCGCTCGGGAGGAACAGCGACGGCGATCCCTCCGCATCGAAGCGAGCGACGCCGCCCCCGCGCCCGGTTCTCGCGAGGGCGATCTGCGACTGACGGGCCGCCGCCGTGAAACCGTCGAGGTCCGTGAACGCCCCGCTGCTGCCGATCCGGCCGGCACCCTCGGCACCCGCGATCCCGTGGGCGAGCCGGGTGAGGATGTCGTCCACCCGCTCGTCGTCGCCCGTGAGCAGCAGGAGGTGGCCGTCCTTGATCGTGGCCAGCGCCGGAACCCTCGCGGAGGCGAAGGCGGCCTGGGCGGCGTCGAGCGCGGAGCGGGGGTTCTCGGATCGGCAGCTGCTCAGCAGGTAGGGCGGGGCGACGTGGTGCGCGGCGACGAGGCGCTCCGCCAGCCCGGTAGGCACGGTGCCGTCGGCGAGGTTGCCGAGCAGGATCGAACCGTGCATCCAGTCGCTGCGGCGGGAGGCGTCGCCGATCGAGAGCGCGCTGCTCACGATGCCGGCCGCGTGCTGCAGCAGGGAGTAGTCGACTCGGGCGTCCTGCGCGAACACGAAGCGGAGCTCGGGTTTGCCGAGCGCGAGCAGGGGCGTCGCGAAGCTCTGCTGCGAGATC
>JAPSIU010000500.1 GCA_031178565.1 Leucobacter sp.
AGGCCAGGAGCGTCCCGGGGAGTGCGGCGTGGGAGATGACGTCGCTGATGAGCGACTGCTTCCGCAGGTACGCGAAGGCCCCGAGCGCGCCGGCGACGAGGCCGATGACGGTCGTCCCGAAGAACACCATGCGGAACGTGTGGTTGGAGAAGAACTCGATCGGGCTCATGGGGCGAGGGTCCCAATCACCGCGTTCACGAGGCGAACTCGAGGAAGTCGTCGTCGCCCGCGGAGACCTCGTAGGCCGCGCGGATGTTCTCGCGCGTGTACGTCTCCTCCACCGGCCCCGATGCCACGATCCGCCGATTGAGCAGCGTGACGTAATCGCAGTACTCGCGCACCGTGGCGAGATCGTGATGGACGATCACCACGGTCTTGCTCTCCCCGCGGAGCCTGTGGAGCACACTGACGATGGCCTGCTGGCTCTTCGCGTCGATCCCCTGGAAGGGCTCGTCCATGAAGTAGAGGTCGGGATCCTGCGCCAGGGCTCTCGCGAGGAACACGCGCTGGCGCTGGCCGCCCGAGAGCTCGCCGATCTGCCGCTTCGCGAGGTCGGCGATGCCGGTCTGCTCGAGCGCGAGCCGGGCGCGCTCCCGCTCCCGCCCGCCCGGGCGCCGGATCCACCCCAGCCCGCCGTAGGTGCCCATCGTCACCACGTCGAGCACCGTGGTGGGGAAGTCCCAGTCGACGCTCGTGGACTGCGGCATGTACCCCACCCGGCGGCGCACGCGGTCGAGCGGCTCTCCGAAGAACTCGGCGCCGCCCGAAAGCGGCCTCACGAGGCCGAGCATCGCCTTGATCAGCGTGGACTTGCCCGCCCCGTTCGGGCCGACGATCCCCATCACGACACCCTCGGGCACCTCGAGGTCGATCCCCCGCAGCACGGGTTCGACGCGGTAGGCGACGCTGAGGTCGCGCGCGCGGCAGGCGAGACCGGATCGGGTCATCGCTCCTCCGTTCCGGCCAGCGCCTCCGCGACGGCCCTGCTGTTGTGGGCGAAGACACCGAGGTAGGTGTCCACCCCCGGTTCCGCGCCGAGCGAGTCGGCGTAGAGCTCCTCGTCCGAGATCTCGACGTCCCAGCCGCGGGCGCGCACCGCCTCCTCGAGGCTGGTGATCGCCTGCGGGTTGGCTTGGTTGTCCTGGAAGATCACGGGGATCTCGTGCTCGGCGATGAGCGCGGCGAGCTCCGACAGCTCCTCGGGGCTCAGCGCCGCCTCCGTGGAGACGAAATCCGTGGCGTGCACCTCGAGCCCGTAGCTGTCCCCGAAGTAGCCGAACGCGTCGTGCCCCGTGATCAGGATCCGCCGATCCTCGGGAATCGGCGCGAGCAGTTCCTCCGCGGCCGCGGCCGCGGCGTCGATCTCGGCCGCGTAGGCCTCCGCGTTCGCCAGGTACTCGTCGGCCCGCGCCGGATCGGCCTCGCCGAGCTTCTCGGCGACGGACCCCACGACGAGCGACCAGGCCTCGGGGCTGTTCCAGACGTGCGGATCGTGCAGGGGGTTGCCCTCGTCGTCGGTCTCGGGCCAGTCGAGCAGCAGTTCGTCGGGCAGCTCATCGCCCACCGCCAGCTGGCGGTCGCCCAGGCTGCTGAGCTGATCGATCATCTGCGCCTCGAGGTGCAGCCCGTTCCAGAGCACCACATCGGCGTCGAGCAGCGCCTCGATGTCGCGCGTCGACGGCTGGTAGGTATGCGGGTCCCCGCCCGGGCCCACCATGGTGGTCACCTC
>JAPSIU010000142.1 GCA_031178565.1 Leucobacter sp.
GTCACGGCGAAGGACATCATCCTCGCGGTGATCCCCGGGCGCAGCTCGCCCTCGACGTTGATGGCCATCGTCTTGAAGGGCTTGAGCGGCAGGGTCTGCGTGGCCATGACGTGCTCGACCTCGCTCGTGCCGATCCCGAACGCGAGCGCGCCGAACGCACCGTGGGTCGAGGTGTGGCTGTCGCCGCACACGACGGTGATGCCTGGCATCGTCAGTCCGAGCTGCGGGCCGACGACGTGGACGATGCCCTGCTCCTTGTCGCCCAGCGGGTGGGCGCGCACGCCGAACTCCTCGACGTTGTTCCGCAGGGTCTCGATCTGCAGACGGCTCGTCGGATCCTCGATCTGCTTCGTGATGTTGACGGTCGGGGTGTTGTGATCCTCGGTCGCGATCATCAGGTCGACCCGGCGCAGCGGACGATCGGTGACGCGCAGACCGTCGAAGGCCTGCGGGCTCGTCACCTCGTGGATGAGGTGGAGGTCGATGTAGATGAGATCCGGATCACCGTTCTCGCCCTTGACGACGACGTGGTCGTCCCACAGCTTCTCGGCCAGCGTGCGGGGCTTCTCCGCGGGAATCGCGTGCTGCTCGACAGTCATACGTGTGCTTCTCTTCTCTGCGTCAGTAATTCACCGCGTCGGTGTTCGCCGTGTGGATGCGAAAACTCGGTTCCCGGGCGGTGGATCGGCCATGCCTGAACTCCGCGACGGGGCGGGCCGGTGAGCTAGACCCCGTCGCGGCGGAGAAGGAGGAGCCGCCGCGAATACATAGCGACCATTCTAGCACTGCGGATCCTGGGCACGGCCTCGGCGGCGAGCCCGCGAAGGGCGAGCCACCGAAGCCGCGTCCTGGCGATCGCTGCGACGCCTACTCGCTCTCGGGACCGCGTCCCTCGGCGGGCTCGTCGGCGCGCGCCTCGTACGCGCCGAGATGCAGCCGCTCGCCGTGCGCCTTCGCGTCGCGGCTCGCCTTCACGACGCTCGCGATCGTCGCGATGCCCATGGCGACGACGATCACGCCGAGCGAGAACCAGGTGCTGATGTCGGGCACCGGCACGTGCTCGCCGCCGTTGATGAACGGCAGCTCGTTCTCGTGCAGCGCGTGGAGGATCAGCTTCACGCCGATGAAGGCGAGGATGAAGGCGATGCCGTACTTGAGGTACTCGAGGCGCTCGAGCAGTCCGCCGAGCAGGAAGTACAGCTGGCGCAGGCCCATGAGCGCGAACACGTTCGCGGTGAAGACGATGAAGGGGCTCTGCGTGATGCCGAAGATCGCGGGGATCGAGTCGAGCGCGAAGAGCAGATCCGTCGCGCCCAGGGAGATGAGCACGAGCAGGAACGGCGTGAACATGCGCTTCCCGTCGACCTGGGTGCTCAGCTTGCCGCCGTCGTAGTGGTCGCTGAACGGGAGGACCTGCTTCACCTTGCGGATGATCCACGTGTCGCCCTGATCCTCGTGCCCGCCGGGCTTCACCTGCTGCCACGCGGTCCACACAAGCCAGGCGCCGAAGATGAAGAAGATCCAGATGAACCGCTCGATGAGCGCCGCTCCGGCGAGGATGAAGAGGCCCCGGAAGATCAGCGCGAGCACGATCCCGATCATGAGCGCGCGCTGCTGGTACGCGCTCGGCACCTTGAAGCTGCCGAGGATCAGCACGAACACGAACAGGTTGTCGATCGAGAGGCTGTACTCCGTGAGCCAGCCGGCCAGGAACTCGCTGCCGTGCTGCACATCGCCGAGCAGGAACATGCAGCCCGCGAAGACGAGGGCGAGAAAGACGTAGAAGCCGACCCAGAGGCTCGCCTCCCGCATCGACGGGACATGGGGGCGCTTGATGATGAGCGCGAGGTCGAGGATGAGGATCGCGACGAGCACGACCATCGATCCGATCTCGAACCAGAGGGGCAGGACGGATGTCACCGGTGTTCTTCTCCTTCGGCGGGCGCGGGGTGCGCGGATCACCGAAGGTCTCTCCCCGGCGCGAACCCCTCGGCGTGACGTGGTCCGCACCGCCCCGTACCGGCGGCGCGGTCCTCGCGCTGCGTACTGACGACACGGGCGAAATCGGGATACTCCCCTTCGCTCCGAACAGTCTAGCGCCTGCCGGAACGGCCTGAATCGCTCCCACGGAATCGCGGATGACGCCTGCGCTAGCATGTGGTGCACTGTCCAGGAAGCAGGAGGCCCCGTGAGCAACCGTTCGACCTCAGCGATTCAGCGCAGCGCCGAAAGGGGTCCGGGACTCGCCTCGCGCACGCTTGCGGGCTTCATCTTCGCGAGCCGCTGGCTGCAAGCCCCGCTCTACCTCGGCCTCATCATCGCGCAGGCGGTCTACGTCGTGCTCTTCTTCGTCGAGCTCTGGCACCTCATCGAGACGGCGATCTTCGAAGGGCACATCAGCGAGACCGAGGTCATGCTGAGCGTTCTCGCACTCATCGACATCGTGATGATCGCGAACCTGCTGATCATGGTCATCGTCGGCGGCTACGAGACGTTCGTCTCCAAGATCCGCGTCGAGGGGCACCACGACGAACCCGATTGGCTCTCGCACGTCAACGCGAACCTGCTCAAGGTCAAGCTCGCGATCTCCATCATCTCGATCTCCTCGATCCACCTGCTGAAGACCTTCATCGAAGTCGGACGCATGGACGGCGGCAAGGTCTACGACCGCGACGGAGACGTGCTCTACTCCTCCGAGGGCGTGATGTGGGAGGTCGGGATCCACCTCGCCTTCATCGTCTCGGCGCTCGTACTCGCGTGGATCGACAAGATGAGCCAGCACCACCCGGCCGTCCGCAGGGATCAGGTCACGGCCGGTGCGATCGAGGCGGAGCTGGCCCGACCGACCACGGTGGCGGAAGACGGTTTCATCACGGTCCGGGTACCGGCGGGAAGCCGCCTGCCGGAGGGCGCCGAGGTCGTCGGGCACGCCGACTGAGCCCGTTCCCGACCCAATCTTTACCGTTTCGTTACCGAAGCGCTCCCGCGAAGCTCCCCCGTTCCGTCTGCGAGCACGCCGCAACCCCAGAAGCGGCAAGGGATCTCGGCGAATCCCGCGAGCCCCTCCGGACGGTGCGCGCGAACAGCGGCATCGGAGCGGTCCCGCGCGGATACGGGCCTTTCGAGGACTCTCACGTTGAAGCGCACCCGCGGTCTCGCTAGCGTGAAAGGGCACGACCGCGGCGCGGAGGCCTCCGAGCCGTCGCGCCCGTCCACGGTAAGACCTTGCATTTGAGCGAATCGCAAAGCCCCGTTTCACGGGTGCACTCTCTCTGCTTCGCCCTCATCCGCGTGCACGGCGCTGCACCGCGGCCGGCGATTCCCACGCGCACCGCGCCGCACGCTCGCGCGGCCGATCGCGTCTCCCCGTCTCGATGACCCGACGAACCGCACCCCACGAACGGAAGACCAGCGAGGCCGCACCCACATGATCGAATTCAAGAACGTCACGAAGGTCTACGACGACCGCACGACCGCGGTCGACGACCTGTCCATGGTCGCTCCGACCGGACAGATCACGGTGCTGGTCGGCCCATCCGGCTGCGGGAAGACCACGACCCTGCGCATGGTGAACCGGCTGATCGAACCGAGCAGCGGCTCCATCAGCCTCGGAGGCGAGGACAGCACGTCGATCGACCGGATCCAGATGCGCCGCCGCATCGGATACGTGATCCAGAACGCCGGCCTCTTCCCGCACCACACCGTGCTCGACAACATCTGTGCCGTCCCCTACCTCAAGGGGGTCAAGCGACCGGAGGCGCGAGCCCGGGCGCAGGAGCTCCTCACGCTCGTGGGGCTCGACGAGAGCTACGCGAAGCGCTACCCCTGGCAGCTCTCGGGGGGCCAGCAGCAGCGCGTCGGCGTCGCGCGGGCACTCGCCGCCGATCCCCCGTACATGCTGATGGACGAGCCCTTCAGCGCGGTCGACCCGATCGTGCGCAAGCAGCTGCAGAGCGAATTCTTGAAGATCCAGGTGGATCTCGCCAAGACCATCCTCATGGTCACCCACGACATCGACGAGGCCCTGCGGCTCGGCGACCGGATCGTGGTGCTCAAGGAGGGCGGAGTCGTCGCCCAGATCGGCTCGCCGGCCGAGATCCTGGCGCGCCCCGCTGATCAGTTCGTCGCCGATTTCCTCGGCGGATCCCGCGGGTACCACGCGCTGAGCTTCGAACCGATCCACGGCGTGAAGATGCACGACACGCCGACGCTCACCATCGACCGCCCGGCTCCCCGCACCGAGGAGGCCTGGATGGTCGCCACCGACGCTCTGGGCCGTCCGGTCGGCTGGGTGCAGCCGGGAGGCCTGAGCGGACCGGTCACCACCGCGGACGTGAGCACAGCCTCGGCGGTCTCGCTCACCGAGGGCAACTACCGGGAGCTGCTCGACGCCGCGCTCGCCGGCCCGGGCGGGCGGGCGATCATGGCGAACGAGGACGGGACCTACGCCGGCACGGTCGACATCGACGACGTGATCCGCGCCTCCGTCGATGCGCTCACCGCGGAGCGAGCCGAGCAGTGAACATCGACTGGGTCTTCAGCAACGCGGATCAGATCCGGGAGCTCACGCTCACCCACATCTGGCTGACACTGCTGCCGACCGTCATCGGGCTGCTCATCGCGATCCCCCTCGGCTACGCGGCGAACCGCTGGCGGAGGTCGTATCTCCTCGTCGTGGGCGGTACGGGGCTCTTCTACACGATCCCCTCGCTCGCGCTCTTCATCCTGCTGCCTGACATCCTCGGCACCAAGATCCTCGACCCGATCAACGTGGTGGTCGCGCTCATCATCTACACCGTCGCGCTGCTCACGCGGGTGGTCGCCGACGGACTCGCCTCGGTCTCCCCCGACGTGGTGCAGGCGTCCGACGGACTCGGCTTCACTCGCCTGCAGACGCTCTTCAAGGTCGAGCTGCCCATCGCGCTCCCCGCGATCCTCAGCGGCCTCCGCGTCGTCGTGGTGACCAACATCTCGATCACCACGATGGCCGCGGTGATCGGCGTGGCGCAGCTCGGCACGCTCTTCACGCTGGGCTTCAGCAGGAACCTCCTCGTGCCGATCATCACCGGCCTCGTGGTGTGCCTGCTGCTCGCGCTCGTGCTCGACCGCGTGCTCGTGCTGCTCGGCAGAGTCCTCACCCCGTGGAGCCGGAAGGGGGCGCTGTGATGGATGCGATCGGCTGGCTCTTCGACCCCGCCAACTGGACGGGCTCCTACTCCATCCCGTTCCAGACGGGCATGCACCTGCTGTACTCGATCATCACCCTCCTCGTCGCCGCCGCGATCGCCGTGCCTCTCGGCGTGTACATCGGCCACACGGGCAGAGGCGAGAGCCTCATCATGGGCTCGGTGAACGCGATGCGCGCGCTGCCGACGATCGGGCTGCTCATCCTCCTCGTGCTGGTGCTGGCCCCCATGTTCCGGAGCAGTCTCGCCTTCGTGGCGCCGGCCCTCATCGTGCTCGTGCTCCTCGCGGTGCCGCCGATCCTGAGCGGTGTGGCGAGCGGGATCAGGGCGATCGACCCCGCAGTGATCGACGCCGCGCGAGGCATGGGATTCTCGACATGGGAGATCATCTGGAAGATCGAGCTGCCGTGCGCACTACCGCTCACGCTCTCGGGACTCCGAGGCGCCACGCTGCAGGTGGTGTCGACGGCCACCGTGGCCGCCTACGTCTCGCTCGACGGGCTCGGGCGCTTCATCATCGACGGCCGCCTCGGCAACAACTACGCCGAGATGGCCGGCGGCGCGCTGCTCGTGCTGCTCCTCGCGATCCTGCTCGAGTGCGCCTTCATGACCGTCGGCCGGTTCGCGGTCTCGCCCGGGCTGGCCAGGAGGGCAGTGTCGTAGCGACGGGGGCCGCGAGGGCGCGGAACCGAGCGGACACTGTGCCGAGCAGTCCGACAGTGACACGAGAGAAAAGAGAGATGACGAGATGAAGATGAGAATGAAGGTGTTGACGGCCGTACTCGCCGCCGGAACCGCGGTCAGCCTGACCGCCTGCGGCGGAGGCGGCGATCCCCTGAGCAGCGACGACGGAGGCGGGTCCGGCGGGTCCAGCGGTGACAGCATCATCGTCGGATCGGCCGACTTCGCCGAGAGTCAGCTGCTCGCCACGATCTACGCTCAGGCCCTCGAGAACGCGGGCGTCGAGATCGAGGAGCGGCCCAACATCGGCAGCCGCGAGGTCTACCTCACCGCTCTGAAGGACGGATCGATCGACCTCATCCCCGAGTACAACGGTTACCTGCTGCAGGAGCTCGACCCCGAAGCCGACACCTCGGATCGGGACGGGATCCAGGAGCAGCTGCTCGAGAAGCTGCCGGAGGGCATCACGGTGCTCGACTGGGCGGAGGCGGAGAACACGAACGTGCTCGTGGTGACCCGCGAGTTCTCCGACGAGCACGGCGGTCTCGAGACGATCTCCGACCTGGCCGAGGCCGACGACGGCACGTTCACCCTCGCGGGCCCGCCCGAGTGGCGCACGCGCCCCAAGACCGGAGTGCCCGGCATCGCCGACACCTACGGCATCGACTTCTCCGATCGCTTCGAGATCCTCGACGGCGGCGGCCCGCTCTCGCTCGCAGCGGTGACGAACGGCCAGGTCGACGTGGCGATGCTGCTGAGCAGCGATCCGGCAATCGCGGAGAACGATCTTGTTGCCCTCGAGGACGACAAGGTGATCTTCCCGCCCGCCAACATCCAGCCGATGATCAGCGAGGACAAGCTCACCCCCGAGGTCGAGGAGGCGCTCGACGCCGTGACCGCGGAACTCACACTCGACGAGCTCATGGCGATGAACGGTCGCGTGAACGAGGGAACCGACCTCAGCGTCATCGCGAGCGAGTGGCTGGAGTCGGTCGGTCTGGGCTGAGAGCGCCGAGTCGGGCTGCTCGGGGTGTCCGGAGCAGCCCGGTTCGGCTCGTCTTGACGCGCCTCGGCCGTTCGGGACTCGCGGTCGCGCCGCCGGGAAGCAGGTAGGCTGGCATGCGGCCGGGGCGGCCCGACGGCCCGGCTCACGCGCGAGTGGCGGAATCGGCAGACGCGCCAGATTTAGGTTCTGGTGTCCTCGGACGTGGGGGTTCAAGTCCCCCCTCGCGCACGGCTGTGGTGAGTCGGGACGTGTGTC